>JANNQE010000402.1:0-2505 GCA_031441625.1 Planctomycetia bacterium | reverse complement strand
GCCGACGTGTGGGCCCTGGGGATCGTCCTCTACGAGTGCATCACCGGCCGGCGGCCGTTCGCCGGGCCGGACTCCTGGGCGGTGCTGGGCGCCGTCCTGACCGCCGACCCGCCGGCCCCGCGGTCGGCCAACCCGGCGGTCCCGCGGGACCTGGACCTGGTGTGCCGCAAGTGCCTGGCCAAGGACCCGCGCGACCGGTACCCCACGGCCGGGGCGCTGGCCGACGACCTGGCCCGGTTCCTGGCCGGCCAGCCGGTCACGGCCCGGCCGGCCGGACCGGTGGAGCGGGCGTACAAGTGGGCCCGCCGGCGGCCGACGGTGGCCGGTCTGATGGCCGCCCTCCTGGTGCTGCTGGCCGTGAGCCTCCCGGCCGTCACCGTGCTGTGGCTGCGGGCCGAGGCGGCCCTGGGGCTGGCGGACGCGGCCCGGCGGGACGCCCAGGCCGCCGAGGCGGCGGCCGTCCAGGCCCGCGTCCGCACCCTGGACCTCCTGCTGCGGCAGTACGCGGTGTCGGCCGCCCGCGGGTTGGACGAGGGGGACCCGGTGGCCGCCCTGGTGTGGTCGGCCGAGGGGCTCAAGGAGTCGGCCGGCGACCCGGCCCGCGAGCGCGAGCACCGGGTCCGACTGGCGGCCGGGCTGCGGCAGTGCTGGCCGCTCGTCGGGGCGTGGCCAAATGCTTCCTCGCACGACCCGGCGTTCACACCGGACGGCCGGGCGATGCTGGTCTGCGACGCCGTCGCACAGTTAGTGGACGTGGCGACCGGCCGGCCGGTCGGGGGCCCGTGGGGGGCGCGGGCGAGCGCCGACCGCTGGCTGGCGTGGAACGACCGGTCGAGATGTGTTGGTTCAGCGTGAAATGGAATTGGCTGGCGTGGCGGGTTGTGAAAACGCCGCGAGGTCATTGTCGGGATTCGGAGTTACGGGTTCCTCTTCCCTGTTCCGCGAGTGGGGTCAGCTTCGGCAGTTCGATGCCGAGTCGGGTATAGAGATCCACGGCCGCGTCGTAGGGCGTCTGCTGAGTGGCCTTCGACCACAGGTCCAACGCGTTGCCCGACTGACCGCACTTGAAACAGTGGAACACGTTCTTCTCTTGATGGACGCTGAAGCACCGAGCCGTGCCGCGTGTGCTGCCGTGCAGCGGACAGCTACCGCGATGTTGAGTTTTCGTGACCGTGATGCCCAGCAACTTCATCACCGCCGCGATGCCGATGAACGACTTCACCGCCGCGAAGTCGATCGCCGGACGAGCCGTGACCACGCGTTGACACTCAGCGATTCCATTCGTGACATCGCGTTGTCGCATCTGGGCTCGACGCTCTCGGGCCTCCGCCAACTTCCGATCCCGGGCCGCGAAGATCGCCTCGTCGCGGCCTTCGAGTGTAACCGTTCACGCGGTGGCGAGCAGTGACGGGGCGGTTTGACGGCGGAGGTGGGCGTGTACGGCGTCCGTCAGCCAGGCGAAGACGTTGCGGGCCACGCGGCGGGCCGTCTCGATGACCGTCAGCATCCGCTCCACGAATCGGCTGCCCGAGGGCGACTGCGTGCCAAACGACAGCTTCCGCCAGATGACGGCATGACGCAAAGCCCGCTCGGCGGCGTTGTTGGTCGGCTCGACGCCCTCGACTGCAACGAAGGTCCAGAGGTTCTTGCGGTGCTCCCAGAGTTCCTTGCAGAAGCCCTGCGTCCGCGCATTGAAGTAGCCGCGTAACAGGAGAGCCTCCACCCGGACACGGATCGGTTGCAGACGTTGGGCGAAACTGCGGCGGGTGATGGTCCCGTCGCGGATCCGTTTCCACAGGTCGAAGAGTTCTTGGGTTGACCGCAAAAGGTCGCGGCCCAGACGTTTCTTGGTCTGACAGGGGGCATCGATCAACGCCTGGAAGCCCCGCTTCAGATGCGCCCAGCACCACTGCAGCCGGCCGAACCGCCAGTACATGCGAGCCCGGTCGCAGTGAATGACGCCCGCGTAGGTCTGGCCGAGCAGATCCTTCACCACATCAGCAGCGCGGCTGGTGCGGCAGGCGAAAAAGGTGAACGTCTTGGCGACGACGGTCCAGACCCAGGCCTTCGACGAGCCTTCCTTCGTCGGCGACTCGTCGATGTTCAGGATGGCCTGGGGGTAGTGGTACAGTTTGAAAAAGAATTCTGAAAAAAGAACCCGGCGGTGCTTTCGGCGGGACACTGACCGGGTATCACAATCGCCGAGTTCCCAGTTTTGAAACTGGGAACTCGGAACAGAAAGAGTGGCGACAATGGAACTGACTACCGAACAGACGATTCGCTTTGAACTTACCAAAGTCGCGCTACAGCACGGCTACGACCTGACGGTAATCGAGATGGTGATTACCCGTCTTTCAGAATTGATAGGAGTTACGCAGTTGGTTTCCGGGAGCGTCGCTTCTGTTGGGAACCGGGTACTTTCGGCACCGTATTCGGGCAACGAACCGAGCGATTCCGTTGCACGACGGCCCCAAACAGGCGGCTTCCGAATCCAACTGCGTAACT
>JANNQE010000401.1:0-2867 GCA_031441625.1 Planctomycetia bacterium | reverse complement strand
CCCGGAACCGCTCCGAGGACGTTCACTACCCCGGCCTGAGCCCCTCTCGCTCCGAAAAACGACCGTCGAGACGTACCGCTCCCGCGGGCGACATCGCCCGACCCACGTTCCCGCCCATCACCCCGCGTCACCGCGCGTCATCCCGTGTCGCACGCCACCCGCAGCCGCCCGATCCGGGTCAGGATCGCCGCGAACAACGTCCGCGGCACCGCCACCTCGGCCAACTGGAAGATGACGGACTTGGCGTGGGTCACCACCTTGGCCCCAATCTTGACCAACTTCTCCCGCAGCGTCGTCAGTGTCCAACTCCGGATCGGCTTCGGCAGCACCAGCCGCCGCAGGAAGTTGGCCAGGTTGTAGGCCAGGGCGAACACCTGCAACCGGGCGGCGTTGTCCCGGAACCGCCGGCACGACAGCTTCGTCCAGTTCACCGCGTTCTTGCCTTCCTTGATCCACTGCTCCGCCGTGCCCCGCTGGTTGTAAAAGCGGACCACCCGCCGCGCCCGCCACCTCAGGTTGGTGACGACGAACCCCACGCGGGGGAACAACTCGCCGGCGTGCCAGGCGACCTTGACGACCACCCGGCGGGCCTGATCCCACGACCCGGCCCGATACCGCACGGTGTGGTAGAAGACCTTCGGCTTGTGCGACGGCCGCCCCACCGGGCGAGTCATCCAGCGGGCGATCTTCCGCTCCAGGACGGCGTTCGACTTCAGCCGGATGGCGTACCGGAACCCTTCCCGCTCCAGCAACGCGAACAGCTTCGGCAAGGCGAACGCCGAGTCCCCGCGGAAGAACTTGGGGATGTCCCGGTCCCGGTCGCGGTCGATGACCGGCATCAACACCCGCCGCCAGAACTTCGCACTGGCGTGGTTCCCACGTCGGAGCATCGCCCGCTCCACGTCCCCGAACTGGTTGAACAGGAACAGGGGGTGGTAGCAGGAGCACTCGAAGTGGCCGTTGTACGCCGACCCCTGTTGGCGGCCGTACGTCTCGCTCACCGAACTGTCCATGTCGAGGATGAGCCTGGTGAGCCTGCGGTGGCGGTGCGCCTGGTCGATCCATCGCCCCAACACGTCCGAGAGGTGCTTCAGGTTCTCCGTGGTGCTGAGGGTCTCGGTCTCGAACCGGGCCATCTCGCTGGTGGATGCGGCCGTGGCATCCGTGGCCCGGCCACCGACCACGGTCCGCATGGCCGGATCGACGCAGAGACGTTCGGCGTCGTTGACATCCTCGTACCCGGCCAGACGGCTGTAGATCGACTGCCGCAGTAAGGCCGACAGGGTATGCTGGCTGTTCTGCCCGGTGCGGGAATCGAGCAGGGCGGTGGTGGCGGTGGTGGTCAGTGCGAGGGCGTCGTCGAGTTCGCGATAGGCGAGGAGTCCGGCGTCACTCGTCACGGTCGAGCCGTGGAACTCCAGCTTGATCTGGCGGTCGAAATCCACGCTCAGTGGGTCGTTTCGGCGGTCACCCATTGGGTCCCTCGGTCATCGTGGCAGGAATTTGTCTGAAACACCTGATATTCCAGGGTTTTAGCGCAATTGTCATGCCGAATGCCGAAGGTCATCTGGGAAATATGGGTTTAGTGTCTTTCTTCGCCATTTCGAGTAGCTTACGCATTACGCAGTTGGTGGGATTGTCGTGGCGCGTCCGGTCGGTGACGGGTAGTGTGTCGGGCATGAACCCGCCCCGCGCCACGGACGAAGCGTACATCCAGTTCCTGATCGGGTCGCCGGCGGTGGTGTCCGCCACCGAGGCGGCCCGCGTGCAGCCCGACCGCTCGGACGCCCCGGCGCACGACGCCTTCACTCGCCTGTTGCACCGCCTCGAACCCGACCCCGCCACCCTGTGGGCGGAGGTGTCGCCGCTCCTGCGATTGGGCGACGGGGTTCTGATCGTCGACGACTCCACCCTGGACCAGCCCCGCGCCCGGCACATCGACCTGGTCGGCTACCACTGGTCGGGCAACCACCACGCCGTGGTGAAGGGGATCCACCTGATCACCGCCGTCTGGTCGGACGGGGATCGCCTGTACCCGACCGACTACCGCCTGTACCACAAGGCGGGCGACGGGAAGACGAAGAACGACCACTTCGCCGACCTGCTGGCCGCCGCCCACGCCCGCGGGTTCCGCCCGACGGCGGTGCTGTTCGACGGGTGGTACGCGAGTACCGACAACCTGAAGCGGGTGCGGGGGTTCGGGTGGGTGTTCGTCACCCGCCTGAAGGGGAACCGCCAGGTGCGGATGGACCACGGGCCGGCGACGGCAGTGGCCGACCAGCCGATCACGGCGGGCGGGACGGTGGTGTGGTTGCCCGAGTTCGGGTTGGCGCGGGTGTTCCGGGTGGTCGCCCCAAACGGCGACACGACGCACTGGGCGACCAACGCCCTGGGGATGGACGAGTCGGCTCGACTGGTATTCGCGGAGTTGTCCTGGGGGATCGAGGAGTACCACCGCGGGCTCAAGCAGTTCACCGGGGTGGAGCGGTGCCAGGTGCGGGCCGAGCGGGGCCAGCGGAACCACATCGGGTGCGCCATCCGCGCGTTCGTCCGGCTGGAGTACCACCGCTTCACCACCGGGGAGAGTTGGTTCGCCGCCAAGTGGGGGATCATCCGAGATGCCGTCCGGCGCTACCTCACTGACCCGTGGTTCCGCCTACCAGACGGGGCAACCGCGTAATGCGTAGGAATGTTCCCGTTCCACACTTTTTCGGAATTGCTGCCCCTCGCCTCGGACCTGTGGACGCTTAGTGGGCAGCAACTTCACCCACGGGAGCGACGATGAACCCGACCATGACCCTGCGGCGGACGGCGGTCCAGACTCTGGGGGGCAGCCAGGTGTTCGTGGATGACGACGACGATCGGTG
>JANNQE010000400.1:0-2911 GCA_031441625.1 Planctomycetia bacterium | reverse complement strand
GCAGTCCGGGTTGAGACAGCAGAAGCGGCTCAGGTCGTGGTCGTCCACGGGACTCCCTCCTATCGCGAAATGCCAGTCACACGTCCACAACACCCTACCGGACCAGTACTACCGCTTACAACACTAACCTGACACCACCCGCCGATCTGGTGGCCCGAATAAAGGAGATCCTCGACACCCTCGAGTTGGCGGACGGGTCACAGGACGACCTGCGAACCCGCCTCACCAGGTTCAGCAGTCTGTGCGACCGGCTGGACGTGCTCACCCGCGACCACGACATCTGTCAGGACGTCGACACCTCCCTGTCGGCCGTGCCACCGGGCGGGGTGACTAGCCCCGGCAGTGTCTTCCGCTGGCAGGAGGTGTTGGCCGGGCTGCGCCGCATCAGCGACCACCGGCCGGGCGACGTGATGGCGGGGCGGATGGTCGGATACGCCGTGGCGCTTGACAAAGCCGTCACCCCGCGGGCGGCATCTGACAACTTCACCCTGCTCCGCGGACAGTTCGCCACCCTGTTCCGGCTGACCGACGAAGAACTGCACGATGTCACCCGCGAACTGGTGGAGCAAGCCACCCGTCTGAGCGGCAACCTCGCGGAGTACGCCTGATGCCCGACACCACCCCTGTTGTGAACTTCGCACCGCTGGCCGGGCTGCAGGCCCGCCACCTGTCACTCCTGAAAACGGCCGCCCACGAGTTGTCCGACGACGCCACCGCGGACGTGACGGCCTTCATCGCCGATGTGGTAGCCGCCGGGCGGGTGCTCGACGCGGCCGACGACCGCGCTCTCGCCCAGGAGTTAATCAACTTCTGGGTGGCCCGACTCTCGTTGGCCGCCCGCAAATCGCCGGGGAAGGCCGACCCGCCCGGCGTGTCATACCGTGACTCCCTCCTCGCCCCGTTCAAATTGACCGTGCAGCAGATGGCCGACGCCGCCCACCAGTGGACGGCCACGGTTCCGGACGACGACCAATTGCTGTCGCGATTGTTCCTGCGGCTGGTGCGGTTGCGGCCGGGCGACGCGGGGTTCGAACCGGTGCCGGCAGTACGCGCCGCCCTGCAGGACCTCGACCCCACGCCGGAGCGTGTGGACCGCCTGCTCGCCGAGTTGCAGCGGGTGGGGGCGGTCAGGATCCTTCGCGCCCCGGCGGGCGAGCCACCCACCGGCGACCGCGTCTCGCTCCGTGACCCCGGTCTGATGACCGCCTGGGCGGACTTGGCGCGGTCGCTCGACGTGCGGGCGCAGTTCCGCCTACGGGCGAACGAGTGGGCGCGGGGGGAGACGCCCGGCTCGCCGCCCTCCGGCTCCTGGTTCGGCCGGATGTGGGACCGCATCGGGCGGGCGAGGATGGCCGGTTTGGAGGTCCTCGGCCGGTGGACCGACCTGGCGCTCGCCACCGCCCGCCGCCGTCTCGGCTGGGCACTGGCGAGCGGGCCGCTCACCTCCGCCGAGATCGACACGGCCCTCACCTTCCACGACCGCACGCCGGAGGAGCGGCGGTTCATCGAACACAGCCGGCGGTGGGAGGAGCGGCGGAACCAGTCGAACCGTGCCCTGCTCGCCCTCCTCGCCCTCATCTCCCCACTCCTGCTCGTCGCCGTCCTACTCCTCTGGTGGGCGCTGGAGAACGAGAAACGCTTCAACGCCAAGTCGTTAGAGGCTAAGCAGTTCGAGGCGAAAGTCAGCGAGAAGGAAGACGAAGTGTTGAAGTGGGCACGCGAAGCGAAGGAGTCGGACGAACAAAACGACAACCTCAAGCAAATCCTGACCGCTCTCAGGCAGCGGCCAGCTCTGCTCGTCTGCCGCAACCAGATCAGCGACACTGTACCAGATGTGTGGGGGGAAGGGTTGCGGGCAAAGGCAGCACAGATCTCAACAACCTGTGCATCGACAGGCAAAATCTACGTTCAGGGGGACCCCGACTTAAACTGGGTTGGCACTGGCTTCGTCGTCCGAAAGGACGTTGTCATCACTCCAGCGTCCCAGGCAAGAGTGTTTCTCACCGAGGCATCGGGCGGGGGTTGGAACTTCCGGACGCGGAATGATGGAAAAGGCCTGATGTCCGCCTCCATCAATTTCGCCGCCGAGGCGTGTGGTTCGCCAGCCGAGGAGTTCGCCATCACCGAGGTGCTGTTCGTCGGCGACCGCGCTACCGGCCAAGAAGTGGCCCTCCTGCGAACGGCTCCGCTCGGTGCGAAGCACCCGCCGCTCCCGCTCACGGACAAACTGCCGGCTACCGTGGACAAGTTGCTAGGCCGTTCCGTCTACGTGGTAGGGCATCATGCCAAGGACACGAGGTTACCGAAGGAGGTGAACGAGTTGATCTTAGGCGACCTCAGCGACGTGAAACGCCTAGCACCGGGAAAGCTCATCCTCACCGAGAATAACTTGAGCTACCCAAAAAATGATGGCAACCTCGGCAACGATTGCACCACCATGGGCGGCAGCGGGGGTGGCCCCCTCGTGGATCTGGAGTCCGGAATGGTGATCGGGATGTCGTTCGCCGGAGTTCTGGGAGGGCACGGGTTGAAAGAGAATTACCCGCTGCTCATGTGGGATGTGCTGAACGACCCTCAGGTGAAGTCGAAACTCCCTAAGGACTGACACGCACTCGGCACCCCTCCGAACTGTGGGTAACGACCGCCCGTGAGTGGGAGATGAATTCCGCCGACAGAACCTTGTACCCGTCGGACGGTATGAGTAAATTTGTTACACTGCCGTTCGGCTTCGGGCCGATCGGCCGATCCTCCCGGCCCGGCACGCCAGTGCTGGTCCGAGAAGTTCAGGGATGCCATATCGTTTGCCACGTGCGGCATTCGGTCGGGCGGCCGGGGGGTACAACACAACCCCCCCCCCCCCCCCCCCCCCCCCCCCCCCCCCCACAAAACAGCAAACCCCCCCAAAAACCAA
>JANNQE010000399.1:0-6720 GCA_031441625.1 Planctomycetia bacterium | reverse complement strand
ACTGTACCTGCACGCGGCGGCGTTGAACCTGTTGGTGCGGTTGCGTCGAGAGATTGCCGACCCGCCGCCGGCCCCCGCGGGCGATGTCCCGGTGGCCGCATTGCCCGAGCCCGCGCGGAAGCGATACCAGAACGCCCGTCGCCGTCAGGACCCGTTGGGCGAGGCTCAACCGGCGACCTGGCGAACGCTCTTGATCAAGGTGGCGGCCTCGGTGGTGGTCAGTTGTCGTCGGATCGTGGTGCGGCTGAGCGGCAGTTGGCCGAACCGGCAATTCTTCGAGCGGGTTGCGGAGCACGTCTGTCGGCGTCCGGCCGTCGCGCACTTCTGGACCGGATGAAGCCAAGACAACGTGAAAAATCGGATGGGGGTAGGGGGCGCTGCGCCCCGAGCGGCTGAAAGGACACTTCGGCGGCCCGGAACACGCTCATGACCACGAGAAACGACTGTCTGGCATGCGCTCCTGAATAATCCGGGCTAGCCGAGGTGGCGGTGCCGCGGAAACTGTTTGTTGCGATCCTGACCCGCATCGGGCGGCTACGGCTGGCGTGCGACACGCGGTGACGCGGGCTGACGGGCGGGAACGTGGCTCGGGCGACGTCGCCTGCGGCCGCGGTACGTACCGACGGCCGTTTCCTGCAGCCGGACCGGGCTCGGGGCGGGTTGTGGAGGCGGTCCGAGCGGTTTCGAGTCGCCGAACGAAGCCCGAATCGCTCGCGACACGGACCGGAGGAATGTGCTTGACAGGGACCGAGTGCGGACGGAAGCTGGCCCGAAACCGGTATCGATCTCCCCAGACCCAGTCATCTGGGAAAGATCGGATCAAAGGAGATTCGCTCATGACCCGTCGCTCACTCCTCCGTCGCCTCACCTCCTTCCTGTCGAGGTCAGAGGCCGTCACCCACTTCCCCGCACGGCGAGCCGCGCGGATGTCGGTGGAGCAACTGGAACCCCGTGACGTTCCCGCCTTCCTGACTCCGGTGCCGACCTCGATCGATTCTACGCTCTACAGCTCGGTCGTGGCGGCAGACTTCAACGGCGATGGGCTGTCCGACCGCGCGATTCAACGTGACTCGGCGGGCTTCGTCGCCGTCCAACTCAACACCGGCAACGGGACGTTCGGTCCAGTTCAGAACTTCGCCGCGGGAGTCAACTCCTTCGGATACCAACAGGCGATCACCGCCGGCGATTTCAACGGCGACGGGACGTGCGACCTCGCCACCGCCAACTCCGACGGTGTGAGCGTTCTGCCGGGGAACGGCAACGGCACGTTCGCCGCCCCCCGCAATCTGGTGTTGCCCGATGCCGCCATGGCCACCTCGTTGACAACCGGCGACCTCAACGGGGACGGGAAGCTCGACCTCGCCGTCGGCGGTGACACGTTCTCTGGAGACCCCAACCGGTCGCAGTTCTTGTACGTCTTGCTGGGCAACGGCAACGGCACGTTCGCAACCCCCAGCAGTTCCCTTCTCCCGGCCGATGCCGATCTGTACGCGTCTCCTTCGACGGTTCGCCTCGGTGATCTCAACGGCGACGGCCGGCTCGACGCCGTGGTAGCGCGGGGTTACAACTCTGTGAACGTCTTGCAGGGCACCGGCGACGGCACCATGGGACCGGTCGCAGTTTACTCCACCAGCCCGACACCCGAGTTCTGGTGGTCGCGTTCCGTAGCGATCGGGGATCTGAACGCGGACGGCCATCTCGATCTGGTCGCGGCCGACTTCAACGGCACGGCCGTGAGTGTGATGCCGGGAAACGGGTCGGGTACATTCGCGACCGTGCAGAAGTATTCGGTGGGGAGCAACCCCTCGTCCGTCCAAGTGGCTGACGTGAACAGCGACGGCCGGCTCGACATCGTGACGGCCAACTACGGCAGTGGCGACGTCAGCGTTCTCCGAGGTCTGACCGGCGGGACGTTCGCCTCGGTCCGCAACTTCCCTGCCAACTCGTCGCCGTACTCGCTGGCCGTCGGCAACTTCAACGGCGACTCGTTCCCGGACGTCACCGTGACCAACGCGGAGGGAGGGCAGAGCGTCTCGACCCTGCTCAATGACGGGAACTGGACGACTTTCGGAACGCCGTCCATTCGGATCAGCGACGTGACCAAAGCGGAAGGAAAGAGAGGGACGACGTACTTTTCCTTCACGGTCACGCTGTCGTTCAGTACGGATGTCCCTGTGACGGTCCAATACGCCACGGCCAACGGGACCGCCAAGGCGACGGAGGACTACGTCGCCACCAGCGGCACCCTGTCCTTCGCGCCCGGCGAAACGACCAGGTCGATTGTGGTGGCCGTCAAAGGTGACTCAAAGAAGGAGGCGAACGAAACCTTCTTCGTTCGGCTCAGCATGGCCGTGAACGCGCTGCTCGTGGACCCCGAGGGGGTCGGTACCATCTACAACGATGACTGATTCCAACCTCCCCCGTACCGGTCGGGCGATCCCCGCCGGCACGGGTGTATTCGTTGAACTGTCCGGTCCGCTGACAAGACGGGGGTGTACTAGCCGACTTGCTCCCACACCCGCACAAGGACGGCGACGGACTGGCCGCCCGAGTGCGGGCCCTGCCCGCCGAGTCGCCCGCCCGCTCCGGGCGACGGCCAGAGACCCGCGACGCCTGGCGGCCGGTCCCCCTCGAGGTGCCCGCCCGCGTTCCTGGTTGGTGATTGACACGAGAACGGGGCGAGCGACCGCTTGTGCCCCAGACCGCGTGTCTGTGCCGCGCCAGATGGTCCGGGGCGTCGAGTCCAGGCCGTCGATGATACTCAGGTGCTCCGGCCCGCGGCACTTCACGGCCCGGCTGAATCAAACCCTTCGGGCCGCGGGCGGAGTTGAGTACGCACCTGTGGTGACCACCACACCGGGGCAACGGCTGCCACGCCACGCTGCCGCGGCACGACAATGACATCTGGAAGCGACTGGCGAACGACGCCCTGACCGCCAGCCTGATCGCCGACGGGCACCACCTGCCGCCGTCGGTGTTGAAAAGCCTGATCCGCGGTAAGACGCCCAAGCGGGTGATCCTGACGTGCGACGCCGGCACGTTCGCCGGCTGCCCGCAGGGACGGTATTCCTATTGGGGCACGGAAGTGGAGGTGCTGCCGAGCGGGAAGATCGTGCTGGCGGGCACGCCGTTCTTGGCGGGGTCGGGGGTGTTCACCGACGCGTGCGTGAGCGGGGTGATGCGTCACGGCGGGGTGAGCCTGATGGAAGCGATCCAGATGGCGAGCGCCCGCCCGCGGGCGCTGCTGGGCCTCCACACCCCATCGGTGACCGTCGGCGACCGCGGCCCGTTCGTGCTGTTTGACTGGCAACCCGGCGAGGAGGTGACGGTGCGGCAGGTGGTGGGGTGAATCCCCGCCTACTTCTCCTTTTTTGGGTCCGTTTCTTCCTTCTTCGGCGGGAACTTGGCTTCCAGGTCCGCAATGAGTTTCTTGAAGTCGTCCCGCTCGCGGAGCGGGTCGAGGTGCTTCTCCGCCTTCAGCTTGGCGGCGTCCTTGAACCCGCCCTTCACCGCCTTCGTCAGCAACTCCATCGCCCGGTCGGAGTAGTTCTGCTGCTCGTCGGCGATCTTCTCCGACGCGACAGCGTACACGCATGCGAAGTCGTACAGGACGGGTGGTGGGCAGCCTGGGATTTTCCGCAGCTCGGCCACCTCGGCCACCGCTTCGGCCACACGTCCGGCTCGCAGGTTCGCGTTCGCCCGGTTGGCACGGGCCATGGAGTCGCCCTGGCTGACTTCGACCGCCCGATCCAGGTCCTTGACCGCCTCGACACCTTTCTTCAGCTGATCGTAGGCGACGGCCCGACCCCAGTGGCTGTTGAACAAATAACGTCTGGGCGCCGTGTTCCGAGGTTCCACCTTGAGAACGGGCTCAAGGGTGTTAATCGCCTTGCCGTACCACTCCAGACTGTCGGCCGGTTTGCCGCCATCTCGCACAACGTTACCGAGATTGCAGTAGCTGCCACCCAAATCGAGCTGAAATTGAGGGACGGCTGTGAAGTCCGCCGCCAGTTTCTCACCAAGGGCCAATGCCTTCCGGTACTGCTCCTCCGCCCCTTTCAGTTGCCCCATCCCTTGGAACAACACCCCCAGGCTGTTGTGGCTGCTGGCCAGGAAAGAACGGTACTCGGGCACAGCGGGGGCGTCGACGACCAGTTTCTCCTGGATCGCCAGCCCCTTGCGGTACTGCTCCTCCGCATCGACCGCCTTGCCGAGGCCGGCCAGGAGTAGCCCCAGGCTGTTGTGGCTGTTGGCCAGCGAGGAGCGGTACTCGGGCACGGCCGGGGAATCGGCCGTCAATTTCTCGTACAGTTTCAGCGCCCTCCGGATGGACTCTTCCGCTGGTCGTGCCTGACCCAGGTCCGCATGCAGTTTCCCCAGACTGCTGTGACTCACAGCCAGTTCGTAGAGGTAATCGGGCACGGCCGGGAAGTCGTCCGCCAGTTTCTCGCACAGTGCCAGTCCTGTCCGGAATTGCTCCTCCGCCCCTTTCACCTGGCCCAACCCGAATATCAGTCTCCCCAGCTCGTTGTGGATATGCGCCAAACTGTACCGGTACTCGGGTACGGCCGGGAAGTCGTCCGCCAGTTTTTCGTACAGTGCCAGTCCCGTCCGCAGGTGTTCCTCCGCCGCCTTCGACTGCCCCAGGTTCGACAGCATGTCGACCAAGTTCATGTGGCTCTTGGCCAACTCCGCTCGGTAGTCGGGTACGGTCGGGTAATCCGCGGCAAGTTTTTCGAGGATCGCCAGTGCCTTCAGGCGTTGTTCCCCCGCCCCAAGCTCTTGACCCGACTTGGAGAGAACGCCCCCCATGTTGATGTGGCTGCTGGCCAGTCCTAAGCGGTAGTCGGGGACGGTCGGGAACTCCGCCACCAACCCCTGGAAGATGATCTGCCCTTTCCGGCATTGCTCCTTCGCCCCCGTCGTGTCGCCCTTCTTGTTCAGTAGCCCGCCCAAGCTGGTGTGAGCCCAACCCAGTTCGTAACGATGTTCGGCCACGGTCGGGAACTCCGCCGCGAGGGTCGCCCGAACGGCCAGACCCGTGGCGTACTCCTCCTCCGCACGCTTCAACTGCCCAATCCCGATGAGGAATGACCCCAGATTGCTATGGGAGCGGGCGACTGACGAGCGGAACTCGGGCACGGCCGGGAACTCGGCCGCCAGCTTCTCGAACAGGGCCAACCCCTTCCGGAAGTGTTCCTCCGCTTCACCTGACTGATGCAGATCCTTCTTCAGGTTGGCCATGTTGCCGTGACACCGGGCCAGTTCGTGACGGTACTCGGACACGGTCGGGAACTCGGCCGCCAGTTTCTCGAACAGGGCCACCCCCTCCCGGAAGTGTTCCTCGGCCCTCTTCACATTCGCCAGCCTCCGAAACAGGTTCCCGATGTTGGCATGGGCCTTGGCCAGGTCGGAGCGGTACTCGGACTTGGTCGGGAAGTCGGCCGCCAACTTCGCCTGGATGGCCAGCCCCGCCAGGTAGTGCTCCTCCGCAGCGGCATGTCTCCCCAGGTCCAGCAGCAGCATCCCCAGGTTGATGTGGCTGGCGACCAGGTCGGAGCGGAACCCGGGCTCGGACGGGAAATCGGCCGCCAACTTCGCCTGGATGGCCAGCCCCGCCAGGTAGTGCTCCTCCGACTCTTTCGCCTGCCCCAGGTCGCGCCTCAGTACGCCCAGGTTGTTGTGACATCGGGCCAGAAGTTGCCTGTATCCGGGCACGATCGGGATCTCCGCCGCCAGCCGGATGTACCCGTCGCGGGCCTGTTCCAACGCCGTGACACCTGCCTCCCGCCGCCCCAGGCGGTGTTCGATCACGCTCAGTCTCAACGCGGCGGTCGCGATCCGAAGTCGCGACGGCACGTCCTCCCCCTTCTGGGCGGCGAACTCCTTGTACAGTGGCAGTACTTCTTCGAGGAGTTTCTTCTGCTCCGGGGTGACCTTCTTCTGAGTGGCGAACGAATCGCCGGTGATCTCCGACACCATCACGTCGAGCACGTCGATGGCCCGATCCTTGGCCGCCCGCTCCTCGATCTTCGCCTTCACTTCCCCCCTCAGAGCGACGTCCTTGGCGTCCCGCTCGTCGCGGGCTTGTTGGGCGTTCCGTTCGGCTCGTTCGGCGTTCTCGTTCGCCGTTTCGGCGTTCGCCGTCGCAGCGCCCTCGGCGGTCATCGCGCGGAACATCTGCCACAGGCTGACGGCGACGCCGGCCAACAGCACGCCGGCGATGATGCCGCCGGCCCAGGTGAGCGCCCGCTGACGCTTGCGGGTCTCGGTCGCCCGCACGACCACTTCCGCCCGCTCCGTCTCGGCCTGCTTCAGTCGCGCCTCCACCCCCGCCCGGTACGCCCCAACTTCGGCCGCCACCGCCCGCCCGTCCGCCGAGCGGGAGTCGCGGTCAGCCGACAGACAGCGTTTGGCCAGGGCGATCAGGTCGGCCTCCGCCCCGCACGACTCCAACCGCACCAGCACGTCGGTCAACTCCGCCTTCGCCGCCTTCCGCACCGTGTCCCTGGCGTCGGTGCCGACGAACGCCGGCTTGCCGGTGAGGATCGTCGCCAACACCGCCCCGAGGGCGAACACGTCGGCGCGGGCGTCCACGGGTTCGCCGCGGGCCTGCTCTGGGGCCATGTAGCTCGGCGTCCCCATGACTGCGCCAACGCGGGTGAGGTCGGCTGCGTCGGGCGAGCGGGGGGCGTCAGCCCCCTGGTTCCGAATCACACC
>JANNQE010000398.1:0-4322 GCA_031441625.1 Planctomycetia bacterium | reverse complement strand
ATATACTACGCCGCCAGCGCCCCAGAGCACTAGTACTATATATACGTACCGATCGATCTAGGTCTGTGAACTACTTGTAGGTAACATGCGCTTGAATCACGGAAACCTATAGCTACGGCCGCGCCGGCTCCCTCGCTCATCCCGAGAACGTAGCGCCAAACCCGCTATCGTGCAGCGACTCTACTTCCCGAACACGACCGCCCCAGTCCCAAATCGCTGAACCGCGTCTCCTTCGCCGCACCCGACGCCCGACAGCGTTAACGATTTGCACATCGTGAAATCGAAGTGTCGGTTGTCCCCGATGAGTTGTCGGCCAACAAAGGCCGGCACCCGACTGGGAGGGCCGACCGGGATGACACCGCCAGAACCGCTGTACACCAGCGGCGTCGTCGCCGAGCGCGTGCTACTCCCCCGCTGGCGGCTGTTGTATCTGGTCGAGCGCGGGGTGCTCCCCGGCCCGACCTACACGGTGCCCGGTCGTCGGCTGTTCACCGCGGACGATATCCGCAGGATCGAAGCGATTCTGGCTGACCGCCCCGACCTGCGAGACACACGTGAGTCGCCGCCAGGGTGACCGGTGAGAGAGGAGGGGCGGTGCCGTTTAACCCTGAGTGTTCGGCAACTTTCATCCGAAGAGGGCAGTGCCATGGGTTGGGCAACGGTGGTGAGCGTGTACGGCGATGACGAGGCCCGGTGGAGCGAAGAGCCCCTGGCCACGGCCGAGCCGGTGGGCATCGGCAATTTGGATCGCCTGATCGCCTACCTGGAGATGTTGCGGCGATTCGCCCGCGGCGGCGGCGACCTGCGGGCGTACCTCGAGGTCAGCCTCACCCTCCCACCGCGGACCGGCCGGGCGAGGGAGGCCCAACTGGCGGCGGTGCGGCAGGCGATGACGGAGCCACTGCCACGGAAGCGCGACACCCTGCGGCAGAATCGCCGACGGGCGTGAGGATCGGCGGTGACGGGTGGTGCCCCTGCCGGAAGAACGACCCACGAGGAACGCCGGTGAAGAAGACTCCCAAGAAGCCGTTACCCACCGCCCCGCGGCTGGAGACGCTCAAGCTGGCAGAGTTGGTGCCTCACCCGGACCAGCAGCGATACTTTCGCGGTTACGGCGACTTCGAGTATGCCCAGTTGAAGGCCGACATCGCGGTGAACGGGGTGAGGATGCCGCCCGAGGTGTTGCCGCCGGCCAACGCCGCCGGCCTGCCCGACTGGACGCTCATCAAGGGGCACACCAGGTGCAAGATCTGGGGCGAACTGGGGCACGCCTCTATCAAGGTGCTCGTCCGGTATGACCTCCAGAACGTCGAGCGGGCACTCATCGACGAAGAGTTCCTGAAGGACAACATCGCCCGCCGGCAGCAGGACAAGTTGGGGCAGGCGCGGGCGGCCGTCGGGCTGTACCTGATCGAACGGGCGAAGAAGGGGCGGACGGTGTCTGGTGACCCGCTCCGGGTGGGGGAGGTGCGGGACCGGGTCGGCCAGATCGTCGGCATGTCCGGCCGCAACCTGCAGCGTTACCTGAACGTGCTCGCCGCCCCGCCGGAGGTGCAGGACGCGTTCGCCGCCAGGCGGGTTCGACTGGTGGACGCCGCAAGGGTGGTCACCCTGTCGATGCGGGAGCAGGAGACACTCGCTGATCGCCTGCAAGCCGGTGGCGACCCGAAGGCGGTGCTCGCCGAGTTCTTCCCCAAGGGTGACGGCCGACACGTCCGCGTCGGGGACGCGGTGGCCGCATTCTGTCGCGCGATCGAGAAGTCGCACGCCGACCTGGACGGGCGGGTCGACCCGATCTCCGCCAAGTTGGTGCGGAAGTTCGAGCCGTCGCTGCGAAAGGGCCGGAAGCTCGTGCAGTCACTGCTGGCCAAGCTGGACGCGGACGAATGAGTCCAACTGCCCGCCCGGAACGGGGTCACGGGACGGGCATTCATCCGGACCCCGGAGGGTCGGCCATGTACTTTGTGGTGCAGATGAACGTGATGTGCTTCGCACTGGGCGGAAAGTTCAGGGATGAGCTCGGAGGGTGGTGCGAACCGACGCTGGAGTTCGACACCGTGAAGGAGTTGCTCGCGTTCCTGAACGGCGTCCCGCGGAACGACGAGGATTTCGAGATCGAGGACTACGTGGAGGTGGTTCGTCGGGAGGGGCGGGTGATCCGGCGGGCGCTCAAAGGGCGGTCGGGCAAAGAGCTCAAGCAGGTGACCGCCGACGTGCGTCGCGCCTTGAAGAAGGTGCGAGAGCCGTGGGGGGTGGAGTGAGGGGGAGTGGTCGGCCGGCAGGACACCGTGTCCGGCCGGCCGCACCGACGACCCGGTTTGTACATTTGGAGACGCCCGTGGCCGACCAACCCATTGCCACCATCACCGTCTGGCCGACCCATTGGGTCGTCGTCGAGCCGTTCGTCCCCGGGCTGGCCGACGTGCTCGTCCGGCCGGTGGTGACGTTCCGGGCGGGCGGCCCGCTCGGGCACACGATGACCGCGGGCGTGGAGGTGCCGCACGCCGGGCGGGTGCGGAAGCGGGTGAGAGACGGTAGGGGTGGCTACCGCCTGCTGGACGGGGTGGCGGTCCCGCTCGGGCGTCTCCCGCTCGTGCGGGCCAGGCTGGAAGAGCTCGGCTACGCCGTCCGGCTCGTCGACCGGCGAACCGATTCCACACGGTGGGTGCGGGACGACGGCGCGTTCCACGCCCTGTCCGTGTCGGACCGAGAACTCGTCGGGGTGGTGCACGCGGAACGTGCCGTCCGCGTCGTCACGGCGAACGACGAGCAGGTGGTCGACGCCATCGCGACCCTGGCGAGGGTGTACCCGGATGCCAGCTTCGCTGTCGGCGTCGTGAGCCGCGAGCAACACCGTCGCGTCGAACACCGGCTGCGGAAGGAACTGGACGAGCCGGTCGGCAGGTACACGGCCACCAGGCGAGTGCCCGGCCGGGTGGCGGTCGGGCTGATCCACCAACTCCCCAAGGGCACCCAGGGCGACTGGGACGTGCTGGTGCTGCCGCACGGCGCGCTGATCAGCGAGGAGGCGGTGCAGGTCGCCCTGTCGGGGCAGTACCGGCGGATCATCGCCTTCACCCGGCACGAGGACGTCCGGGACGAGGGCATTCGACGGAGGTTGGAAGTCGTCACCGGTGGCGTCTGGCCTGTTGGCGTGCAACGGCCGCCGGTGTCGGTGGTGGTGCTGACCACGCACGGCACCCGGCCAACCGCACCGTTCGCCGACCCGCTCGACGAGAAGCGGAAGCTGTACTGGCACAACGGTCGCCGCAACCGGCGGATCGCCACCGTCGCCGGGCGTCTGATGGCGACCACCAGGAAGGGCGTGCGGTCGCTGCTCACGACGGCGAGCGTGGAGGCGGTGGACGCCGTGACCGCCGCGGCCAAGGCGGGGGTGGCCGTCCTCACCGAAACGCCGGAACACGCGCACGCCCTGGCGGAACTGCTCCCCGGTTGGGCGGTGTGGGCGGCAGGCGACGAGTCGGTCGTGACGCCGAAAGCGGGGTGCGGGGTGATCATCACCGAACTGGGAGCGGCGGAAACCTTCCTTCACGTCGGCGTGGTGGTGCGGGCCACTGGAACGAAATGGCCGCTCCCCAAGCTGCTCTGGCCGAACATCCAGGACGTGCCGTCCGGCGTGCTGATCGACTTCAGCGACAACTACCACCCGCGGGCGGCGAAGCACGCCGAACGCCGGCGGCAGCACTACCAGGCGGCGGGGATGCCGGTGCTGGGTCCAATGAAACACACCGTCAGGAGCCACGGGAGAGCCACGCCGGCCACCTCCCCGGAAGGATGACCGGTTCAACCGAACCCTCACCCGTGGGCGGAACACCCTCCGGGGTCTCCCCCACACGACCGCCAAGGGTCGGTCGCTAAACACCAACCCCCAGGAGATGTCCGGGGATCTGCGTGGGCGGGTCTTTTCCCACCTGCGACGGATGTGCCCTCGACTCTTCCGGCCATTAACCGACAGCCTCTACGGAGCAATCCCACGGGCTTCCTCGGGGTCACTCAGGGACACCACCCTCCTCTCGTATGGGAGGGAAGTTCACTCCCGGTACGACTCCTACCTCGGATGGCTTCGCCGATCCCCGGCAAATCCGGCTCGTCCGGACGGGCGTGGGGCGAGACACGGACGTCTCGTCCCACGTCGCTTTTCACCACGAGGTTCACCGATGGGGTGGTGTCCTATCGCCGTTGTACAGCGGGGAAGGTGATCCACTCGCGGATGGACCACACGTGATCCGTCAGTCCGGCGGCCATGGCCGGCGTTCGTGACTGCCACCGCCCATCCGCCCCTTTCACCCGCAGGGTCCTCA
>JANNQE010000397.1:0-24245 GCA_031441625.1 Planctomycetia bacterium | reverse complement strand
GGCCCACCCGGTCACTGCGTTCCCGGTTCCAGTTCACCCGGTCACTGCGTTCCCGGTTCCACGTTTGGCTCGTCGGCCTTCGGTTTCTTGAACAGCTTCCGCACGCCAAACACGCCGGCGGCGATGGCCCCGAGCAGCAGGGCCGGAGGGGCGGGCACCGGGTCCGGGTCCGGCGCAGGAGGGGACACGGGAGGCACGGGTGGGATTGGCGGAATCGGCGGCACGCCCGGCGGGGGCGGCGACACCGGCGGCACGCCGGGCGGGGGTGAGACCGGCGGGACACCCGGCGGGGGCGAGACCGGGGGCACCGGCGGGACTGGCGGAATCGGCGGTACGCCCGGCGGCGGCGACACCGGCGGGCTGCCCGGATTGATCGGGTTGGTGCCGCCGGGGTTCGTGTCGGTGCCGGGGGTGGGCGGGCTGACCGGGGTGATCACTCCGGGACCACCGCCGAAAAATCCGCCGCCGCCACCAAACCCACCGCCCCCTCCGCCGACCCCGCCGCCGCCGACCCTGCCGCCGCCAAAGCCGCCGAGTTGCGGGGCACGCCCGCCGCCCAGCCCGCCGAACGATGTCGGCTCCGATCCGAACGGGGAGACGAGATTGTTCACCCCGCCGCGGTTCCGCAACCCGATCTGCGCCTGGGCCGCTTCCCCGGTGGCCATGTTCGACCCGCCCAGCCGCACCAGTTCGCGGCCGGCCAGCAGCGGGGCGGTGGCGAACCCGCTGTCGTCGCCCGTCAGCCCCTTCAAGTACCCCTCGGCCGTCTGCACGAAGGCCGGTGCCTGGGCGAGCGGTTCGACCGCCTGGAAGTTGCCCGAGTACAGGCTGTACGCGGCCGGGGCCTTCGGCAACTGGCTCTCGGACACCAGTTCCCACACGGCCACCTGGAAGGCCGACGCGGTGCCGTTGTCCTTCACCGCCTCGGCGTAGTGCTTGGCGAACAGTTCGCGCACGTGCTTGGCCCGCTTGTCGGCCGCTTCCGTCCCGGTCTTGTCCGCCTTCACTCCGGCGAAGTCGCGGGGCTTGCCGAACGAGTCGATGGTGAACCCGTACTCCTGCCCGGCGGTGATGGGCACGAGCGGCTCGATGCAGAACGTCACCGGGGCCGGGTCGAACCCGACGGTGGCCAGCGCCGACGACGGGAACTGCCAGCCGAGGCCGCCGACGGCTTTATTGTGTTCACTCCCGTCCATCTTGAATCGGAACGTCTGGCGGGTCGTCAGCCCGTCGTATCGCAGCACCACGTCCGGCCGCTCTTGGGCGGTGCCGGTGGCGGCGAATGCGGTGGTGGAAATGGCGGCGGCCAGCCACCGGCGTAATGTGAATCCGCATTCCGGCATTGATGCCTCCCGGGTGGGCGCTGCCATTCCGGCCGAGTTCCGTTCGGTTAACCCGGATAGACTCTACTCCAAGAACAGTCGGACGAAAAGCCGCAAACCCCGCAGTTGTCCGAAATGGTGAGCGTCCTGGAAGTCGGTGGCCATTCCGTCGCTGAAACGGGTAGGGCAGTGTCACCGAGGCGGCGGACCTGGGCGATGCCGCGCATGAAAGTTGAGGAGTCCCGTGAGGTAGGTCCGGAACACCGGACCCACCTGACGCAACCTTGACCTCTGATACCAGATTGCAGTGATGTCTTCCTGGAGCCGGCTTCTGTGAGGCCGGTCGGACCGGGGTCACAGACCCCGGCGACAGAAACTGATCACCGCAACTTGGTACGAGTCGCCCTGTCGGTCGCGGTTCCAGTTGGAAGGGCGGAGTCGTCCGAGGCTGCCAAAAT
This sequence comes from Planctomycetia bacterium, assembly GCA_031441625.1. GTDB lineage: Bacteria > Planctomycetota > Planctomycetia > Gemmatales > Gemmataceae > JALHQU01. Next base: position 22,465 of record JANNQE010000397.1, on the reverse strand, counting down.
TCCCGCCATTCGCACCCCCTTCTTGCATGGTCTGCGAGGGAGAAAAGTCGTAACAAAATTGGGTGGAAGGGTGCCCCGGCGTGGGCCGGCGTGGTGTCCGCAACCCGTTGGCCGTTCGGGGTTTAATTCTTCCCGCCTGTCACCCGCGACGATCCCGATGGAGGATGGTGTGGCGAAGAAAACTCCCCCGCCGGCCGTTCCCCCCGTTCCGCCCGCCGCCCTCGCCCCGATCGAACCCCTCGACATCGTCGACGAGTTGCGGGACAGTTATCTCACCTACGCGCAATCCGTCATCGTCAGCCGGGCGCTGCCGGACGTGCGCGACGGCCTGAAGCCGAGTCAGCGGCGGGTGCTCGTGGCCATGAACGACCACGGCCTGGGGCCGACCACGAGCACCAGTAAGTGCGCCGGCATCGTCGGCGAGACGATGAAGCGGTACCACCCGCACGGCGACTCCAGCATCTACGACACCCTCGTGCGGATGGCCCAGGAGTGGGTCATGCAGACCCGGATGGTGCAAGGGCAGGGCAACTTCGGCAGCATCGCCGGCCTGCCCCCCGCCCACATGCGGTACACCGAAGCCAAGCTGACCGCCCCCGCCGCCGAGATGCTCGCCGACCTGGAATCCGAGACGGTCGACTTCATCGACAACTACGACGGCAAGTACCGAGAGCCGCTCGTGCTGCCCGGCAAGTTCCCGAACCTGCTGGTGAATGGCGCGACCGGCATCGCCGTGGGCATGGCCACGAAGATCCCCCCGCACAACCTGGGCGAGGTGTGTACCGGCCTCATCCGCCTGCTCGGAGACCCGCACGTCAGCCTCCAGGAACTGCTCGAGATCATCCCCGGCCCGGACTACCCGACGGGCAACATCATCATGGGCCGGCACGGGCTGGTCCGCGGCTACCTGGGCGAGCCGAGCCGCATCACGCTCCGCGCTCGCGCCGACATCATCGAAGAGGCGAAGGGGAAGACGGCCACCATCATCATCCGCGAGGTGCCGTTCGAGGTGTCGCGGAACGCCCTGGCCGAGAACATCGGGCACCTGGTGCGGGACGGCCGCATCGAGGGCATTCGCGGGATGCGGGACGAGAGCAGCGCCCGCACCGGCGAACCCGTCCGGCTGGTCATCGAGTTGACGAACAAGGGCGACCCGCACCTGGTGTTGAACCAGTTGTACCAGTACACGGATTTGCAGAAGACGATCCCCGTCGCCATGCTCGCGCTGGTGGACGGCCGCCCGCAGTACCTCACCCTGAAGGAGATGATGCGGAAGTACCTGGAACACCGCGTCCAGGTGATCCGCCGCCGCACGCAGTTCCTGTTGCGGGAGGCCAAGCGCCGCGGGCACATCCTGGAAGGCCAGCTCATCGCCATCTCGTCACTCGACGAAGTCATCCGCATCATCCGCGGGGCACCCAGCCGGGCCGACGCCAAGCGGCAACTGCAAGACATGCGGGTGGCGGCCACCGTCATGCAGCGGGCCATCGGCGAGGCGGCACTCGCGGCGCTCCAGGCCGAACTCGGGTTCAAGGACGAGTACCGCCTGACCGACGCCCAGGCCGACGCCATCCTGCGGCTGCAACTCGGCCAGTTGGCCAACCTGGAACGCGACGAAATCCTGAAGGAGTACAACACCCTCCGCGGGCTGATCCGCGGGTACGAGGAGTTGCTCTGCGACGACGCCCGCGTGAACGGCGTCATCAAGGCCGACCTGGAGTTCCTCCGCGACCGCTTCGCCACCCCCCGCAAGACGGAGATCACCGACGACGGCGGCGACGTGGACATGGAAGACCTGATCGCCGACGAGCAGATGGTGGTAACGCTCTCGCACGAGGGGTTCATCAAGCGGATGAAGGTGGAGACGTACAAGGCGCAGGGCCGCGGCGGGAAGGGGGTGCAGGGCGGGCTGAAGGAGAACGACTTCATCCAGCACTTCTTCACCGCCAGCACCAAGAGCTACCTGCTCTGCTTCACCGACCGCGGGCAGTGCTACTGGCTGAAGGTCCACCGCGTGCCCGAGGCGAGCCGCACTTCCCCCGGCCGCAGTATCGCCAACGTGCTGCAACTGAAGGACGGGGAGAAGATCGCCAGCGTCATCCCGGTGCGGGAGTTCGAGGACGGCGCATTCCTGCTCATGGCGACGCGAAAGGGGACGGTCAAGAAGACCCCGCTCGTGGACTACAGCCGACCCAAACAGGGCGGCATCATCGGCATCAAGTTGGAGGACGGGGACGCGCTCATGGACGTGTGCATCACCCGGCCTGGCGACGAGATTCTGCTCTGCACGAAACAGGGGATGACCATCCGGTTCGACCAGGCGGGCGTTCGCTCTTCGGGTCGGAATGCCATCGGCGTGCGGGGAATTCGGCTCACCAAAAAGCAGGGCGACGCGGTGGTGGGGATGGCTGTGGCCGACCCCGACGGGTATCTGCTCTCGCTGTGCGAGAACGGGTTCGGCAAACGCACCCCCATCGGGCCGAACACCGCGGTCGAGGTGGCGGAGGAGGACGAACAGGCCGACGCCGAACCCGTCGCGGATACGCCAGAGGCGGAGGCGGAGGCGGACGAGGATCGCGCCAAGGTCACCTACCCGAAGAAGAATCGGGGGGGCATGGGCGTGATCGACGTGAAAGTGACCGCCAAGAACGGGCCGGTCGTCGGCGTCGTTTCGGTGCGGGACGGCGACGAAATCATGGTGATCTCCCAACAGGGCATGGTCACGCGAACCGGCGTGGACGCGATTCGGACCGCCGGCCGGAACACCCAGGGGGTGAAGGTGATGACCCCCGCCAACGGGGACAAGATCGCCACCCTGGCCAAGCTGGCACCTGAAGAGAAGGCCGATTTCACCGCCGAGGGCACATGAGGGCACGAGAGGAGAGGCGAGAATCTCACGCAGAGTCGCAGAGACGCAGAGAAGACAAGAAGCATGAAGAACTACTGTCTTCCAGACTCTTTCTCCCTCTTGCCGTCTCTGCGTCTCTGCGACTCTGCGTGAGGTCTTCTGCCCTGCTTCTGTCTTCCTCTTGTGCTCTCTTGGGCCCTCGGCGGTGAATCCTCCGGAGAGATATTCAATGCGCGTGCTCATCACCGGCGGGTACGGGTTCATCGGGGCGTGGATCATCCGCACCCTGCTCGCCCGCGGCGACGACGTGTTCGTCTTCGACCTGAAGGAAGACCCCCGCCGCCTGCGGCTGATTCTGCCCGAGGCCGACGTGCCCAAGGTGACGTTCCTTCAAGGGGACGTGACCGACCTGCCGGCGCTCACGGCCGCGCTGCTCACCCTCCGCGTCACGCACGTCATCCACCTGGCCGGGTTGCAGGTGCCGACTTGCCGCGTCGACCCGCTGCTCGGCGCGAAGGTGAACGTGCTCGGCACGCTCGCCGTGTTCGAGGCCATCCGCGCGACCGGCACTCAGGTGCAGCGGCTGGTGTACGCCAGCTCCGCCGCCGTGTTCGGCGCGCCCGACCTGTACCCGGCCGGCCCGCAGGGCGACGACGCACCGCTGATTCCGAGCACGCACTACGGCGTGTTCAAGTGCTGCAACGAGGGGAACGCCCGCATCTACTTCCAGGACCACGGCATCGTCAGCGTGGGCTTGCGGCCGTGGACGGTGTACGGCGTCGGCCGAGACCTGGGCATGACGAGCGAACCCACGAAGGCGATCAAGGCGGTGCTGCTCGGCCGGCCGTACCCCATCAGCTTCGGCGGGTGGACCGACTTCCAGTACGTCGAGGACGTGGCGAACGTGTTCGTGAATTCACTCGACCGGCCGTACCGCGGGGCGAAGAGCTACAACCTCCGCGGGGCGGTCGTCACGCTCGCCGACTTCCACACGACATTGGCGAAGGTGCTGCCTGATGCGGCCACGCTCGTGACGACCGGCAAGACGCAGATCGCCATCGCCTACGACCTCTCGGACGACGGGTTGCAACGCGACTTGGGGCCGATGCCGCAGACGAGCCTGGAAGACGGCATCCGTCAGACGGTGGCAATTTTCAAGCAGCTTCACGCCGAAGGGCGACTCGACACGACGGATTTGGACGGCCCGATGCCGACTCCGGTGCCGGTCGCGGCGAAAAAAAGCTACTCCGTCATCGTCGGCGTCACGTCCCGTGCGATGGCGAAGATGACCCCTTCGTCCGGGAGGCTCTTGGACGTCCACTCGAGCAAGCGGTACTCGCCGTTGGCGTGGCGGTAGCGGTTGTTGAACCGCACGACCGGCCGGCCGTGGTTCAGCTCGCCCACCACCGCCTGCGTCGCCGACCAGTCGTCCGGGTGGACGAAGTGCATGAACGGTTGCCGTAGCAGTTCGGCCGTGCTGTGCCCGAGCACCCGGCTGAAGTTGCCGTTCACCCGCTTGAAGAAGCCGTCCAGCCCGGCGATGCAGAACATGTCGAGCGACAGCTCGAAGAACCGCGTCAGGTCTCGCTCGGCCTGTTGCATGTTCGACTCCAGATAGCCGGACAGGGTGTTGGCCACCACCTGGGCGTCGAACGGGCGGGCGTCCGGGTCGGCCGACAGGCACGCCTTCGCCAGCTTCACCAGCCGCAGGTCGGCCCCGCACATGTCCAGGCGGGCGTGCGCCTCGTACACCTCGGCGGCGGCGGCCTTCTCGAGCACCCGCAGGAACGACTCGCCCACGTACGGCGGGTGGCCGGTGAGCAGGTGGCACAGCACCCCGCCGAGGGCGAACACGTCCGACCGCGTGTCCACCGCCGCCGCCTCGCCTCGCACCTGTTCGGGGGCCATGTACTCGACCGTGCCGAGCACCACCCCGTGACCGGTGACGCCGGCCCCCTGGGGCGACGGGACGTCTCCGGCGGGCGGCGGGTCAAGGTCGGCCAGTCCGAGCGGGCTGTTCGACAGCACCTTCGCCACCCCCCAGTCGACCACCTTCACCACGCCGAACGGGGCGACGATCACGTTGGCCGGCTTGATGTCGCGGTGGACCACCCCGCGGGAGTGGGCGTAGGCGATGGTCTGGCACACCTGCTCGAACAGGTGGAGCAGCCGCGGCAGGCCGTCGGCCGGGTCGGTGCGGAGGCGAATCAGGTCGGCCAGCGTCTGCCCGCCGACCAGCCTCATGCTGAAATACGGGCGGCCGTCGGGCAGCGTGCCGGCGGAGTGGACGGGCACGATGCCGGGGTGTTCGAGCAGCGCGGTCACGCGGGCTTCGGTCCACGCCCGGCGGACGAGTTCGGGCTTGTGCGCGTGGGCCGGTAGTAGCACCTTCACCGCCAGCTCGCGGTTGAACGCCGCCTCCCGCCCGCGGTAGATGACGCCCATGCCGCCGCGGGCCAGCTCGCTCACCAGGATGTAGCGGTCGACGCACAACGGCAGATCCGGGTCGCTGATCGTGAGGCCGTTCGCAGCCGGGTGCGGGATGTAAAACTGGGTGTGGGAGGAGTGCGCGTTTCCGGTGGGAAGGGCGGAGGGGTCGGGCGGGGTGGGGGAGATCATGCCGACCTCGCGGTGCGGGGCATGGCCCCAGGAGACGTGAGGACGTCCGGGGGGTCGGGCGGCGGGGTGAGAGCCAACGGGAAGGCGATGCCACGATGGACACGCCATGCTACCGAACGCTCACACACTGGTCAATCGTCCGGCCGATGACTTTTCTTCGCCGCGAGCTTGGTCGACTCGCACGCAAGCTCGCGGCGAAGACAACGGGCCAAAGTGCCACAACATGCTGCCAAAACCTGTCACACGTCCCACGTGCCCGGCTTCTTCTTCTTCTTCTTCACCGGCTCGGGCCGAAACACCGGCACCGCCGGCTGCGCCCGCGCGGGGCGGGCGTCGGCCGCGTCCGGGTCCGGGTCGAACGCCTCGTGCTCGTCGTCCGGCTCGTCGCCCCCGTCCACCCGCACCGACGCGAGTTCGTCGGCCACCGACTCGCCCGCCAGCAGGGGGATCTCGTCCGTGTTGTCGCCGGACGTCAGTTCGGCCGCTTGCGCCGCCAGGAACGCCTTGCGGTCGGAGTACGCGCTCGCCTCGCCCTTCGTCTTCATGATGAAGCGGATGGGCACCTCGCCGAACGAGAACGAGTCCCGCACCACTTTGGTCAGGAACTTGACGTAGGTGCGGTCGAACAGGTCGGGGCCGTTCGTCACCATGACCACCGTCGGCGGGTGGGTGGCCACCTGGGCGGCGTAGTAGATCTTGGGCACGCGGTTGAACCGCACGGGCGGGGTGGTCGTCTCCATCGCGTGCGCGAGCACGCGGTTCAGCTCGCCCGTCTTGGCCCGCTTGCCGGCCTGCTTGTGCATCTCCTGCGCCAAGTTCAGCAGGCGGTACACGTTCTTCCCCTTGGTGGCGGTGATGAACGCGATGGGCACGTAGTCGAGCATGGGGAACACCTTTCGCAGGTAGTCCGCCCACTTCTCCGTCGGCATCTTCTCCTTCGCCAGGTCCCACTTGTTGACCACGAAGATGGCCGGCTTGTGGTTGTCCAGGATGTACTCGGCGAGCTGCTTGTCCACCCGGCTGATCCGCAGCCGCGGGTCGAACAGGTGCAGCACCACGTCCGCCCGCCGCACGCTCCGCTCGGCCCGGTGCAGGGAGTAGTACTCGATGTCCGACGCCAGACTCTTCTTCTTCCGCACGCCGGCGGTGTCGATGGCGATGAACGCCTTGCCGTCCCGCTCGAACCGCACGTCGATGCTGTCGCGGGTGGTGCCGGGCACCTCGGACACGATCACCCGGTCGCTCTCGGCCAGGCTGTTGATGAACGTGCTCTTGCCCACATTCCGCCGCCCGACGATGGCCACCTTCAGCTCGGGCGCGGTCGGGGCGACGGTGGGGGCGTCGGTCGGCAGCTTGTGCTGGATGGCCGCGAGCAGGTCGTCGCGGCCCCGCCTGCTGTTCGCACTCACCGGGATCGGCTCGCCGTACCCCAGGCGGAACAGGTCGCCGACGTTCGCGTCGATCTTCGGCTCGTCCGCCTTGTTGGCCACGAAGATGACCGGCTTGTTCACCCCGCGGAGCTTCTTGGCCACGTGCTCGTCGAGCGGCATCACCCCGTCCCGCATGTCCACCACGAACACCACCACCGCCGCCTGCTCGATGGCCAGGCGGATCTGGTGCTCCACGTCTTCGGTCAGGTTGTCGTGATCGACAATGCCCATCCCGCCCGTATCCATCAGCTCGACGAACTGGTCGCCCACCTCGACGGTGTACGTGATGCGGTCGCGGGTGACGCCGGCCGTCGGCTCGACGATGCTGATCCGCTTGCCGGCGAGCATGTTGAACAGCGACGACTTGCCGACGTTCGGGCGGCCGACGATGGCGACAACGGGCAACTTCATGGGAGGCGGGTCCGGAGAGGGCAAAAGGTATTGTACCACGAACGGCGGAATGCGAACGAGACCGCGACCGGGCGGGGGCGGGGGGATGTCGGCCACCCGCCCCCGCCCCGTCGCGGGGGCGACGGAAACCGCCCGTGATGGTGGGGCGGATTCCCCTACCTTTCAGGTACGATTGCCGAGGTGGCGGAACTGGCAGACGCGCCAGCTTGAGGTGCTGGTCCTCGCAAGGGGGTGCAGGTTCAAGTCCTGTCCTCGGCACTCTGGCCCATCGGGTGATCCCGGTGGGTTTTTTGTTGCCTTCCCCTACGATTTCAGACATTTTCGCTCGTCACCGACCCATTGTCCGGCATCGCGGCGGAAGCGGGTCATGGGCAGATTTTACCGAATTCAGTGCACCAAATCGACCGAATTCAGTGCACTGACATCCGGCTGAATGATACGAGACGTTCACTCAATCTCTCCGAACCCGTCCCCAGAATCCCCACCGTACGACCAGCGACCCCCGTGGCCGGTTGCTTACAACCGGCCACGGGGGACGCTGGTCCGCCTTCTGGCCAACCGCACTCCGGCCGGTTGACCGCCCGCGGTCGGCCGTGCGATTCTGTCCCAGCCGGTGTCGTTCCAATAGGATTCCCCACACCGACGGCACCCGTGTGTGACGGATGGGCAAGCCATGAACGACCCCGACAAGACGGGTGCGTACCAGCCAGATGGCGACAACGAGCCTGCCGTTGATGCCGCTGCCACCCAACCGAAGCACATCGGTCGCTACCGCATTGACAAAGTGCTGGGCCAGGGCGGGTTCGGCCTCGTCTACCTCGCCCATGACGGGCAGTTGCAGCGGCTCGTCGCCATCAAGGTGCCGCACCGCAAGCTGGTGGATCGTCCCGAAACCGCCGAAGCCTATCTGTCCGAAGCCCGCACCGTCGCCAACCTCGACCACCCGAACATCGTTCCCGTGCATGACGTGGGCAGCACCGGCGACTGCCCCGTTTTCATCGTCTCGAAGTACATCGACGGGACCGACCTCGCCGCACGGCTCAAGCAGTCCCGGCTGTCGCAGCACGAAGCGGTCGATCTGGTGGCGACGGTGGCCGAGGCACTGCATTTCGCCCACAAGCAAGGTCTGGTGCATCGGGACATTAAGCCCGGCAACCTGCTCCTCGACAAAGGCGGCAAGCCGTTCGTGGCCGACTTCGGGCTGGCCTTGCGGGAACAGGACGTGGGCAAGGGGCCACGCTACGCCGGGACGCCGGCCTACATGAGTCCCGAACAGGCACGGGGCGAGGGCCACCGGGTCGATGGCCGCAGCGACATCTTCAGCCTGGGCGTCGTGTTCTACGAACTGCTGGTGGGACGCCAGCCGTTCCGGGCCGACTCGCAAGCGGAACTGATGGATCAGGTGGCGACCCACGAACCTCGTCCGCTGCGGCAGGTTGACGAAGGCATCCCGAAGGAACTGGAACGGATCTGCTTCAAGGCGATTGCGAAACGGGCGTCCGAGCGTTACATGACGGCCAAGGATTTCGCCGACGACCTGCGGCACTTTCTGGCCGAGCAGCCCAGCACCAGGAGCGTCACGACGCCAGCAGCCACGCCAGTCGTGCCACCGCCCTCATCGGTGGGTGGATCGGGAAAGGCCGTCACGCCCACGACGCCGAACTCGGACCATCAGCCGATCAAGATCGTGCCGAAGGGGTTGCGGTCGTTCGACGCCCACGACGCCGACTTCTTCCTCGAACTGCTGCCGGGGCCACGCGACCGGGACGGGTTGCCGGACAGCCTGCGGTTCTGGAAGACTCGCATCGAAGAAGAGGATGCCGACAGCACCTTCACCGTGGGCCTGATCTACGGGCCAAGCGGGTGCGGCAAGTCGTCGCTGATGAAGGCCGGTCTGTTGCCCCGGCTGTCCGAGAACGTGATCGCCGTTTACGTCGAAGCGACCGCCGAGGAAACCGAAGCCCGTCTGTTGAACGGGCTGCGGAAGAAGCTACCGGCGTTGGATAATCGTCCACTGAAGGAGACGTTGGCGGCACTGCGCCGTGGGCAAGGCATCCCGGTCGGCAAGAAGGTCGTCATCGTCCTCGACCAGTTCGAGCAGTGGCTTCATGCGAAGAAGGAAGAACAGAACACCGAACTGGTGCAAGCCCTGCGGCAGTGTGACGGTGGCCGGGTGCAGTGCGTCGTCATGGTGCGGGACGACTTCTGGATGGCGGCGACCCGGTTCATGCGGGACTTGGAGGTTCGCCTCGTAGAAGGCCAGAACTCGGGAGCGGTTGATCTCTTCCCGCTTCGCCACGCCGAGAAGGTGCTGGCGGCGTTCGGTCGGGCCTTCGGCGTCCTGCCCGATGGCTCCACCGATGCCAGAAAGGAGCAGAAACAGTTTCTGGAACAGGCCGTGGCCGGCTTGGCGCAAGAAGGCAAGGTCATCTGCGTGCGGCTGGCGCTCTTTGCCGAGATGATGAAGGGCAAGGAGTGGACGCCTGCTTCCCTGAAAGCTGTGGGCGGCACGGAGGGCGTCGGCGTCACGTTCCTCGAAGAGACGTTTAGTGCGGCCACGGCTCCCCCCGAACACCGCTACCACCAAAAAGCCGCCCGAGCCGACCTGAAAGCGTTGTTGCCCGAGACGGGCAGCGACATCAAGGGCCACATGCGGTCGTATGCCGAGTTACTGGAAGCGTCGGGTTATGGTGGCCGTCCGAAGGACTTCGATGACCTGCTCCGCATCCTCGACAACGAAATCCGCCTGATCACGCCGACCGACCCGGAAGGGAAGGACACGAACAGCGATTCCGTTCTCCAGACGAAGCCGGGTCAGAAATACTACCAACTCACCCACGACTATCTGGTTCACTCGTTGCGCGAATGGCTGACCCGCAAGCAGAAGGAGACGAGCCGGGGCCGGGCCGAACTGCTGCTGGCGGATCGGGTGGCGGTGTGGACGGCCCGCCCGGAGAACCGGCAACTGCCGTCGCTGTTGCAGTGGCTCCAGATCAAGTGGTGGACGCAGAAGAAGAACTGGACGCCGCCGCAGAAGACGATGATGTCGAAGGCGGGCCGGGTTCATGCGATGCGAGGGGTGGTGGTGGGTGTCTTGTTGGCGGTGGCGACGATCACGGGCTTGACGATCCGCGATCAGGTCGAGGCGAAGCAGCGGGCGAGCCGTGAGCAGGCCGATGTTGAGCGCAAGGCGACACACGCAGCGGGCTTGGTCCAGGCCGTTCTGAACGCCGACACGGCGCAAACCGCCGCCATCATCGGCGAGATGGCCGAGTATCGTCAGTGGACCGATCCGCTGCTGCGTGTGGAGAACGACAAGGCGTTGGCGAAGTCCCGGCAGAAGTTCCACGTCAGCCTCGCCCTGTTACCGGTGGATGCCGGACAAGTCCCCTACATTCATGGTCGGCTTCTTGACGCCGAGCCGCAAGAAGTGCCAGTCATTCGTGACGCCTTGGCCCCACACAAGGACGAGTTGCGAGACAAGCTTTGGGCGGTGGTCGAGGGGCCGGACAAGGGCCACGACGGGCAACGGCTGCGGGCGGCGGCGGCGCTGGCGAAGTACGACCCCGAGAGCGAGAGGTGGGCGAAGGCCGACGGCCCGGTCGTGGACCGACTGGTCGGGGAGAACCCGGTGTTCCTGGCCCACTGGATGGAGAGCTTTCGCCCGATCCAGGGGAAGCTGCTGGCGTCTCTGGCACGCGTCTATCGGGACGCCGGGCGTCGGGAATCGGAACGCACCGTTGCCACGAGTATCCTGGCCGACTACGCCGCCGACCAGGCTTCCGTTCTGGCCGATCTGCTGATGGACGGCGATGAGAAGCAGTTCGCCGTCCTCTACCCCAGGTTCAAGGATCAGGGCGAGAAAGGGGTGCCGATACTGACCGGCGTCATCGACATGACTTTACCCGCCGACACGCCGTCGTCCGGCGAGGCCCGGGAGCGGCTGGCGAAACGGCAGGTGAACGCCGCCGTCGCGCTCTTGAAGATGGACCGGCCGACGAAGGTGTGGCCGCTGCTCCATCACGGCCCTGATCCGCGGGTGCGGAGCCACCTGATTCACAGCCTGAGACCGCTGGGGGTGGACCCCAAAGCCGTTGTGAGTCAGTTGGAGGTGGAGAAGGACATCACCATACGCCGGGCGTTACTTCTGTGTTTGGGCGAGTTCGCCGAGACGGACTTCACGCCGGCCGACCGGATCACCTTGGTCTCTCGGGTACAGGACGTGTACACGACGGCGAGTGACCCCGGAATTCATGCGGCGGCGGAGTGGCTGCTCCGCACCTGGAAACAGGAAGACTGGCTGAAGGGTGTGAACGGCGGGTGGGCGAAAGACCGGGCGGGGCGGGAAAAGAAGATCGCGGAGGTTCAGGAGTCGGCGGCGAAAGACGGCGCGAAGGCCCCGACCCAGTGGTACGTCACCACCCAGAGCCAGACGTTCGTGATCATCCCCGGGCCGGTGGAGTTCCTCATGGGGTCACCCACAGACGAGAAGGATCGTGAGGACCGGGAGATCCGACACAGGCGCCGGATCGGTCGCTCCTTCGCGATCGCGTCGAAGGCGGTGACGCTGGCGCAGTTTCGGAGTCTGACCAACGACAAGCACGAGATCGGCGAGAAGTACACCTACGACCCGGACCTGCCCGTCGTCTCAGTCAGTTGGTACCAGGCGGCGGCGTACTGCAACCTGCTGAGCAAGGCGGAGAACATTCCCCAAGACCAGTGGGTGTATGAGACCGCCGCGAACGGCAAGGTGACGAAGCTGAAGGCGAACTACCTGAGTCTGACCGGCTATCGCCTGCCGACGGAGGCGGAAGTGGAGTACGCCACCCGCGCCGGCGCCGCGACGAGCCGGTATTACGGCGAGTCGCAGGAGTTGCTCGGGTACTACGCTTGGTTCACGAAGAACTCCGCGGATTTGGTTCAGCGAGTCGGCATGAGGAAGCCGAACGATTTCGGCCTCTTCGACATGCAAGGGAACTCGCTGTCGTGGTGTCAGGAGCCGTTCGCCCTGTACCGCACGCCCAAGGGTACCGAGGCGATCGAGGACGAAGAAGGCGCGCTGGTGATCACCGACACCACCAGTCGCGGGTTACGCGGCGGCTCGTTCTACACGCTGGCGTCGAACCTCCGCTCGGCGACGCGGAACAACCTCGTGCCCACTCTTTTGGACGGCTATATCGGGTTCCGACCGGCCAGGACAATTCAGCTGCCGACCCGTCCCCCGAATCCCCACAAATGAGCCGGTGTCAAACTGTGGGGATTCGGGGGACTACTCTGCTACGGAACGCACCCAGAGCGGGTTGACGGAATACGCTTCGGGCACCGGCCCCGGCTTCCCCTGCCCGTTCGGGTCCAACGGGCGGATGTACCCGTGGTCGGTGAGCAGCTTGAACACCGGGGCCAGCCCGTCGGTGCCGGTCACGTCCCGCCGGTCCTTGAGTTGCTGGAACACCTCGGTGCGGCTGAACGCCGAGCGGTCGGGATTGGCGGACAGCCACCGCACCACCCGCTTTGCCACACGACACTTCCGGTCGGCCCACCCGACCCCCAGACACCGCCGCCCGTGCATCTCGAAATAGTCGATCAGCTCCGCCGCCTTCGTCAGCGTGTCGGCGTCCAGCGGGGCGTTCGGCCCGAGTTCCCCGCACACCCGCCGCACGCTCCAGAGCAGAACGGCCAGCCGGGCACCGTACCCCTTCAGCTTGTTCAGCACCCCGCGGAACGGGTCGAACTTGTCCAGCCGGTTCATGCGGTCGGCAATCGCGGTGGTGAACATCTCCCCACACCGGCCGGGCGTCGTCGTCCAGGGGGACGACGTAGGGGCGGCACTTGGTCTTCAGCCCTTCGTTTTCGACCACCATTTCCGTGCCCAACAGGTCGAGGAACACGTCGGCGTACCCCTGCTTCAGATCGTCGCTCACCTCGTCCCACGTCTCGCCGGCGGCGTCCACCGGGTCGGGGAAGTTGAACAGGAACCGGTCCACGAACCCGTCCTGTTCCGCCTCCCCCTGCCGATTGTCGCCCCGCAGCTCGGGGAGCGAACTCGGCGTCATCATGCCCGCGATGCCGACGAACGGGTGCGGGATGACCAGCGGGCCGGCGTCGTGGTCCTTCGCCCGGTTCACCTTCGCCGGTGCCCCCGCCCACGCCGACAGCCAGAACTGTCTGTCGTCACCCTTCCCGCCGCCGCGGTACTGATTCATCGACCGCACGAACCCGCTCAACTCGTCCTTCACCACCACCACCCCGCGGGGGTTGTCGCCGAGCACCTTCGCGGCGGCTTCCGTCGTGGTGCTGTCGAGGGTCGATTGTCGCAACCGCGGCCGGCGGGGTTTCTCCGGCGGTTCCCCGTTGCACCCGGCCTTCCGCCACTCCTTCACCCGCTCCGCGTGCCGGTCCATCTCCGTGTCGAAGATGATCATCTGCTCGCCGTGCTTGGCCATCCAGTCGGCTTCCGCCTTCGCCAGCGGGGCGCGGGCGAACTTCAGGCTGGCGGACTTCACCGACCCCGGCGGGGCGATGACCACCGTCCACACCGCCGGCACCTCGGTGTATCCCTTCTTGATGCCGACCGCCCGCGTGCGCCCGACCGCCGCCCCGAGCAGCGCTATCCCAGGCACCGCGACGTAATCCACCGGAACGGCCAGTGAGCGGGCCGACGCCAGCCAGTAGTCGGCCACCTTCGCGGGGAACACTTCAATCGGGAACGGCGGCACGGGCGGCATCTCCGGCAGTGCGACCGGCGGCTTCCAACTGCCCGTTCCTCCCGATGCGTCCCCCGAATCCCCCGAGTTCGACCGGCCAGAGTTTGTGCCGGTGGCGTTGCGTGAAAACCCGTCCCCCGAATCCCCTGAGTTCCTCCCCCCGCGCTCGGGGTGAAGATCGACGTTCAGATACCCGCGGGGCTTGCCGAAGTCGCGGCGGTGGGCGTCGTTCACCTTGTGTTCCAGATCGGCGTCGGACCACGGGGGCACGCACCGCGGGTTGTACAGCTCCTTCATCAACCCGAGCGCCACCGCCGCCGGCAGGTCGAACCCCCAGCACAGCGCCCTGGCCACCGCGAACGTCTGGCCGTGTCCGTTCGCGCCACTGACAGCCGGGTGACACTTGGCCAGATACAGCCGCGCCCGTTCGACCGCATCGGGCCGGGCGCTCGTCGCCGTTGCCTTGAAGCTGACGCCACGCACCCACGCCAGCAACCACGGCGGGGCGTCGGCCGGCTCACGCTCGTCCAGCCACGAGTAGGCACCGTTGGCGTTGAGGCTCGGCGGGGCGACGACGTAGCCGGGGCCGTCCCCGCACCCGCGCACGTCGATCTTCAGCCCGCGGTGGTTCCGCCGGTTGGGGATCGGCAACCCGTCGGTCGGCCACGAGAAGTACAGGTGCTCGCCACCACTCCCCGAGCGGACGCGGGCGGTGGGTGGCAACGGGCCGTGTTCCTGTTCCAGCACCTTCAAGTCGGCCAACCCCTCGGGGCCGTCGGGTCCGAGCATCCAGAACCCGGACGCGGGGCCGGTGACGATGCCCACGTCGTCTACTTGTCCGGCAGAGTCCTGACCGGGCGGAACCCGTTGTAGCTGTCAAGCCAACCCGGTCGGTTCTGGACGCGGTTCGCGCTTCGGAGGTATTCCGCCAGGTCGATGAAGGAGCCCCCGCGGACCATCCGCGCGGTGAGTTCGTCGATCGCCACAGCGACGGAGTCGTCGAGTTCCTCTAGCAGGCCCGACCGGGAGTCCGGCTCTGGACTCCCGCACCACTCCCACACGTTCCCGAGCGTGTCGAACAGTCCAAGGTCGTTGGGCCGCAAAGCGGCGACCGGCTGGGCGCAGTCGTCAGACGTCTTGGCGAACCACCCGTGCCGTGACAGCAACTCGTCCCCCCGCCCGTAAGTCCGCGCCGTCACGCTCCGCGCGCGGCACGCGAACTCCCACTCAGCTTCCGTCGGCAAACGGTATCCGGTGAGTTTCAGGTGCCCCGCCTTGACCCACATCCCCTCGCCGTATCCGCCCCCCTTCGCCGGCGCGTAGCACCACTGGCTCTCGGGAATTCCCTCCCGCTCGCTCAGCCAGTTGCAGTACGCCGCCGCGTCATACCACGTCACCTCCACCACCGGCGTGTTCACCCCCGGGCTGTACCGCTCGGCCCACGTGTGTTTCGGACGGAAGCGCAAGAACTCGGCGTTCGTCACCTCCCGTGTGGCGACGGCGAAGGTGCGGGAGATGCGGTTCCGGTGCCGCGTCTCGTTCACCGCGGTACGCCTCGGCTCCGTGAGCGGCGAGCCGAGCGTGAACTCTACCGGCCCGCGGACGACCGCGAACGTCTGCCCCTCCCCGCTCACGAACCAGTCCTTCGCTCGTGCCACCGCCGGGGCCGGCAGCAGCGACCCGACCCGCAGCGGCGCCGTCGCCAGGTCCACCAGCCCGCGGGCCACGACCGCCGCGCGTGTGGTCGCCGCCAACTCGGCGTCGATCACCGCCAGTTCGTCCGCCTTCCCCCACTTCTGCCCCAGTAGCCACTCGATGGCCGAGTGCAGCCCCGAATCCGGGTGTTCCCGGTACAGCTTGAGCAGTGCCCCGGCGAACGCCTCCCGCTTCGCCCCGTCCACCAGGTCGAGCGGGAAGTCACCCAGGGCCAGGAGAACCGCCCGCTTCGCCGACACGTCTGTCTCCGCCACGAACCGCGTCATCAGGGCGAGCGGGTCCGCACCGACCGCCGCCAGTCGTTGGACCAGGTAGCTACGCGCCGTCGGGTCACCGTCCTTCGGGAACGCGAACAGCGGCCACACGGCATCGCCTTCCCCGAGCGCGACCAGCACCGCCGCCGCGTACCCCTGCCGCTTCACCTCCGCCTGGATCACCGGGTCCGGGTCGAGCGGGTCGGCGGCCACTGCACACCCCGCGGCCGCCGCCAACGGCACCCCACCCCCGTTCACCGCCCACCGCGGGGCCGTTCGCCGGTTCAGTTCCGCCTTCAGCAGCAGCACCACTTCCGCCTTGTTTTTGCTGATCGCGTCGGCGAAGAGCGGGTAGTGCCGGGCGTCCAGAGTGAGTGCGAATTCCGCCAACTCATTGGGTATGTCTGCCGCGTACCGGGCGAGCAGGTTGGCCGTCAGGTCGAACGCCGACGCTTCGGAGACGAGTTGGGTGGTTGGCAGCTTCCCCGACTCGATGCGCCCACGCAATTCCGGATACTGCTTGAGGAGTGCCGGTACTAAGCGATTGCGAACGGGTCGCAGGGCGTCCGCGAACGGCTCGACCAGGAGGGGGTTCATCCGCACGAGTTGCGGGATGATGTCCTCAGCGTAACCTGCCCACCGAGGGTTCTCGGGGTCCAGCCGGGCCATGAGTGCGGCCCGCCTCACGTGCCGCACCGCCAGCCCCTCGCCCATCGGGAAGTCGGCGAACAGGGTCCAGAGTGCGTCGACGTTGTTCGCGCTCATGCCGTCGGCCAGGTTGTCGATCAGCAGGGCGAGTTCATCCCCCCGGCATCGCAGGAAGTAGCCAACCAACTGCTCTTTCGTCCGCGACCGCTCGGCGTCGGCGGTCGCCCGGTCGGCCAGGATGGCCAGCCGGCCGTGAAGCCCGGCCCGCTGCTCGATCGGGAGTGACGCCAACTCCCGGACGTGCGGCCGGGTCTCCTCCCGGAAGTCGGCGAGTTCCTTCAGGAGAACCGGCACCGCCCCCGGTTCGGCCGTGGCGAGCGCATGAGCGAGTGCCGCGGCCTTGGTCTGCTTCTGCTGCTGGTTCGCCGCGGTTTCGGCGTCTCGCAACTCATCCTGCCGCTTCTGTTCGGCCGCGAACTTGTCCTGTTGCACCGTGAATGTGGCCACCCCACCGCCGACCGCCACCACCAGCACCACCCCGGCCAGCGCCAGTTGCACCCGACGCCGCTTCCGCTGCTCGGCCGCCTGCACCACCGCTTTCTGCCGCTCCCCCGCCACCCGCACCGTCTCCAACTCCGCCTGACGCGCCCGCTGGTCTGCCGCCGACCGCAACGTGGCCACTTCCTCGGCCACCGCCTTCGCGTCCGCCGGCCGGTCCTCCTTCTCCGCCGCCAGGCAGTTCTTGCACAGGGCCACCAGGTCCGGCTCCGCCCCGCTGGCGTCCAGCCGGGTAAAGCAGTCGTCGAGTTTCCCCTTCGCCGCCATCTGTCGGGTGTTCTCCGAGGTCACCCCGATGAACGGCGGGCGACCGGTCAGGATCGCGGCCAGGATACCGCCCAGACCGAACACGTCGCTCCGGGCGTCGATTTGGTCGATCGCCCCGATCGCCTGCTCCGGGGCCATGTACGCCGGCGTCCCCAGGATGCTCCCGTACTGGGTGAACAGTTCGGCGTCCCGCAGGGATTTCACCGCCGTCGGGTCGGGGTCGGTCGTCGCCTGCGGGTCGGTCGGATCTGCCGGCGGCCCCCCGGCCGTCAGCACTTTCGCCAGCCCCCAGTCCATCACCTGCACCTCGCCGTACCCGCCGACCATCACGTTCGCCGGCTTCAGGTCGCGGTGCAGAACGTTGTGGGCGTGGGCGTAGGCGACGGCCTGACAGATTTGCTCGAACGCCGCCACCAACCGCCCGCGGTCGGCCGCCGGGTCGGGGCGGGACTTCAGCAGGTCGTCGAGCGTCTGCCCCTTGATCAGCTTCATGGCCAGGAACGGTCGGCCGTCGGGCAGGGTGCCGAGGTCGTGGGCGGGCGGGATGCCGGGGTGCTGGAGTTGGCCGGTGATGCGGGCCTCGTCGGCGAACCGGCGGGCGGTGAACGAGTCCGGGGCGTACTTGTCGTGCAGCACCTTCACCGCCACTTCGCGGCCGAACGCGGTGTCGGTGGCGCGGTACACGACGCCCATCCCGCCGCGGGCGATCTCGGCGCCCAACTCGTAGCGTTGAGTGCAGACGGGCGGAGTGCCGTCGGCCAGCCCGCCGGTGGTGGCGGCCGGGTCGGTCATCGAACCGGTGTGTTCGGCGTCGGCCCCGGATTGGGAGTCCCGGTCGGGGGCGGCGGCGGTGGTGCCCGGGTCGTGGGCGTGCGAGGCGGTCCCCGCTCCCGGTTCCCCGGCCGACGTGACCGCCTCCGGGGTCAGCCCAGACGGGGCGCCGGACGAGGGGGTGATCGCGGCGGTGGCGTTCGGGTCGGGCGGTGGTTCGTCGGCGGGCATCGGCGGCTCCCGTGCGTGCGGGGCAGATGATACCCTCCGACGAGCGTAAAGGGAAGACGCCGGCAGGCATCGCCCAGCAGCCGTCACTGCGTGCCGCGACGCTCGGCCGCGGGTCGATCTGTGGGGATTCAGGGGACTACTTTTCCGATGTTGGGGTTTCGCCCCGCACCTTCGCCAGCGCGTCACGGAGCACCCGCGACTGGCCGGTCAGGTGGGAGTAGTGCTTGTGCAGCATGGTGGTGGACGAGTGCCCGAGCAGCGCCGCCACGTGTGCGTCCGGCAACCCCTTCACCAGCGCGTCGGTAGCGAACCCGTGCCGGTAGCCGTAGGCGATGGCACGGATACCTGCCTTGTCGCACAACCGCCGCATCCGCGACGCGATAGCCTTCGGGGTGAGCGGGCCGTTGCGGGAACCGCGGAACAACAACCCCTCCCCCGTCGCCCGCCGGCTGGCCACCTCCCACGCCTCCCCCGTGATGATGAGGAACCGCGGCTTGCCCTTTCCGGCATTCTTGTGCTCGGTGAGCGGTATCACGCCGTCCGTCGCCCGCTTCACCATGTCGCACGTCAGCCCGGTGATTTCCCCCGGCCGTGCCCCCGTCGCCCAGAGGACGGTGAGCAAGTCCCGCATGAGCGGATCGGCCACGGCGAGCAACTTCCGGTGTACGTCCTCGGTGACGACGGCGGACACCCCGCGGCTTCGGCGAACGGGCTTGCGGAGGTCGGTGAGCGGGTTGGAGGGGATGAGCCGGTGGCGGGTTGCCCAGCGGAAGGCGGTCGAGACGCAGGCGAGATAGTTCGCCTGGTAGGTGGTGGACCAGTCCGGCCGGCTGGCCGTTCGCTCTGCTTCCACGTCGGTCAGGTCCACCGCCCGCAGGTGCCCGCACTTGGCGGACAGGTGGTCGAGGAAGATGCGATAGTTCCGCCGGCACCCGTTCGACATCCGCCCGGCGGCGTCGGCCATAAACGCGGACACGAGTTCCGCCACGGTGAGCGGTTGTCGGTCGGAATGGGCAGGGGGCGGGTTGTGGTCGAGCTGTCGCGGGGGTGGTGAGGTGGGCGCTTGCGTCGAGGGCTGGATGGGATCCCCCGCCATGAGCCGGTGCCACTGGCGGACGGCTTCCGCCCGGTTCCCACTGCCCTTCACCTTCAGGTTGACTTGCTCGCCGTTGACCGAAGCGTACCAACAGTTCTTCCCAGCCCGGAACCACGGGCCGTCTGCTCGTCTGGCCATTGCCGGAACCCCCGGCGATGCGGAATTCAGTGCACGAATTCAGTGCACACTCACTGCTCTGGTGGGCAGTGAGAACGAGATGACGTGCGGAAATGCCTAGAAATTCAGCCAGCTTGAGGTGCTGGTCCTCGCAAGGGGGTGCAGGTTCAAGTCCTGTCCTCGGCACTCGCGAGACACCCCTGGGAAACCGGGGGTGTCTTCGTTTCCGCACCCGTCGATGCCGGCTACTTCGCCATCTTAAAGCCGGAGGTGCCGGCCTGGGCGAGGTCGTGGACCTCGCTCGCCGTGGAGTTCATCCGCCCCTTGCCGGTGCCCCACACCAGCCGGTTGCGGAGGACGTCGATCTTCGCGTCGTCGGGGGCGACCACCTTCACCTCCGAGTACTTCGCCTCGTACACCTTGTCCCCGACGGGGAAGGTGCACTTCTGGCTGCTGGCGAATGGCACAAGGGACAGCGACACCGGGCCACCTTTGATGGCAAAGCTGCGCCGGTAGAGTGTAATCTGCATCGGGAGTGTGGTCGGGTCGGGAGTCGGGTGAACGTGGGGCATGACCCCTCAACCGTGGTTCGGTTAGTGTATCATACCAACCCGCACGGCTGTCGTGGTGAACAATCGGCTCACGCCGGGAGGATCGGCCGTCAGCGAACCGTCACCACCACCGGCTCGCTCCAGTGGCCGCACCGGCCGGAGTCGTCCCGCCAGCGGGCCCGCACGCGGTACTCGCCGGCCGCCTTGAACGCCGCCGCCGGGATGTCCGCGGCCTTCCCGTCCTTCACCTCCGCCTTCCAGTGGTCGGTCAACTCGTACCATCCCTTTTGCCCGATGCGGCCGACCCGCCACTCGATTGCCGCCGCCTTGTGCCCGGCGGTGGACGCGAACTCAGTCGCCTCGAACCGGAACGCATCGGCCTTCGGGCGTGTGACGGTCGTCGTGCCGGGGATCTTGTCGTCCTTCGCCTCGGTCATCAGGTAGCCCCAGCCGTAGCCCTGCTGGTCGCCGTCGTTCGGCGCGTACGTCTTCTGCGGCCGGCTGTCGGTGCAGAAGTCGCCCAGGTACTTTTTGAACCCGGCGAAGTCGGCGGTGTCCAACTTCCGCTTGAAGCCGCCTCCGAAGTAATCGCCCTGTGCCGGGTTGAGGTAGTACAGCCCGTGCTTGTTCATCCGCGGGGAGAAGTTCCACCGGGCTTCGTCGAGCCGCGGCCAGTCCACGTCGTGCCCCTTCGGGGTGAGGGCCGCCCCCAGGTCGGCCACCAGTTGGCCCACCTGCCCACCGTGGTCGGTGTTGTCTGAGGCGAACAGGTCGAGGATTTCCCGCGCGCGGTTGCGGAACTCGACGGCAATCGGCGTGTGGTTCAGACAGTTGATCGCCTCGATGTAACCCGGCTGGTGCTGGCGGGGGACGAACATCATGTCGTTGTCCCACGGGATGGGTGCCCACCGGCCGGTCGGGGCGCGGTAGTACCCGTGGTTGCCGTCCGGCCGCAGGTCCACGTTGCCGAGCAGTCGGTTCAGGGCGTGGAACGAGGAGTACGCGGGAACGTCCAGGTTCGCCCGCCACCACTCCTCCTTCGGGTTCGACCGCACCGTGGTGATGAACTTCTCCCACACCTTGTCGGCGTCGGTCATGCCCTTCGGCGTGTGCTTCACCCCGCTCTGCACGCTCCACGTCAGCCCGTCGGCCAGCTTCGCGTCGGCCAGCAGGTCCGGGTCGAAGTCGCCGACGGCCACGTACAGCCCCCACAGGTCGCCGGCGAACTGGTCCTTCGGGTTCACCTCGGCGGCCTCCGAAATCACCCGCCACTGAATCCACGTGACCGGCGGGCTGGGCACACCCGCCAGGCGGTACGCCCGCATGCTCATCACCTCGTCCAGGCCGGCGATGCCGCGATGCACCGGCAGGTACGGCGTGCTACATCCGGGGTTCAGGTCGAGGCTGTCGACGGGCGCGGGGAAGGGGATGCCGTCGTGATCGACGAACGGCATCGGCTGGGCTTTGTTCAACTTCACCGCCCACTTGTTCTTGCCGGCGATGTGCGCACTGCCTTGCCCGCGGTTGCTGTACCGGATGTGGTCGTACACCACCCCGCGATACACGGCCGTGCCCTCCTGCCGCTGCTTGTGAAACTTCGGATCCCACTGGCTTTTGGCCACATCGTCGGCCTTCGCCAGCAGGGTGAGCGATTGCAGGGTGCCGAGGAAGTCGGCCGAGTACGTCACCGCCTTCGCCTTGCCCGGCTCGCGGGAGCCGGTCCACGCGGCCGTGCCGCCGTCGCACCACCAGGCGAAGTTCGGGCTGGGGTCGGTGGCGGGCGGGGCGACGACGGGTTTGTCGCCGGCGGCGACGATGCGGTATCGCAGCAGCCAGCGGTGCTGTTGGTACGACTTCGGCACACGGGCGCTGAACACGTCGTCGGCCGCCTTTTCGTCGCCCTCCTTGCCGTCGTCGTGCATCGGCAGGTCGGTCCAATCCTTCTCGTACTCGGCGTCCGCCTTGCGAATGTACTTGCCGGGTGCCACCGCTTGCAACTTGAGAGTCACTTTGTTCGCACCCGTCACGCGGGCCGAAACGAGGACGGTGTCGTCCGGCTTGGGCGTGGCGGGAGTGTGCTTCACGTCGGCGACGGTCGGTTCGGCGGCGATCACAGGGGCGGCGAACAGGCAAACGGCCAGAAGTGGCAGACGGAGCATGAGGGAACGACTCGTGGTGACGCGAAGATTCTTCCCACACTCTACCCGCGGTCGGCAGTCCGTTCAAACCGACCGCGTCGTCTCG
>JANNQE010000396.1:0-7978 GCA_031441625.1 Planctomycetia bacterium | reverse complement strand
CCAAGACACTGTTAATGCGCGTGCGAGTGGACGCTCCGGAAGTGTTCGGCCACCCGCTCGTGCGGGACGTGCCAGCCGCAGTCGTCGCACGCCGGCACCGTCGGGTAGCACTTCCCGCAGTACAGCAGTCCGCCGCGGAGGAACTGCATCAGCCGCGCCTCCTCCGGCCCGTCGGCCACCGCGTTCACGCTCAGGGGCACTTCGAGCAGCGTGCGGCACTTCTCGCACGGGTGCTTGTTGTTGTCGCGGATGACCGGGGCGTAGTGCTCGTGAACCCCGCGCGGCACCACCCCGCCGCCGGTGCAGAGCGGGCAGGTCATGCCGAACTGGGCGAGGATGGCGCGGCGGATGAAGTCGCTCTTGTTCGGCAGCTTGTTCAAGAATTCGGCCAGGTCGTCTTCCACCTTGAACGCGACGATGTTCGACTTCTGTGAGGTCTTCTTGGCCGGCTTGCGAGGCATGGTCGGTGTCCGTGCTGGGGTACGGGAATTGTACCCCATTCTCGGTGAACCGGCGGCGTCAGCCGCCTGGGTGGTGGGAACCCAGGCGGCGGAGGCCGCCGGTTCGCCGGAAAATGCTTGACACCTGCCCGGCCCGTTGTCTACTGTATTGGTCAACTAGTACACCCCGTCACTACCACAGCGTCGCCATGGCCATTCGCGTGGACGCCGGCTCGCCGGTGCCGATCTACGAGCAGATCGCCGACCAACTGGTCTTCGCCGTCGCCGGCGGGGACCTGTCGGCCGGCGACCTGGTGCCCAGCGTGCGCGAACTGTCCGTCCAACTGACCGTCAACCCGAACACCGTGGTGCGGGCTTACCAGCAGCTCGAACTGCTCGGCGTGCTCGAACCGCTCCGCGGACGGGGCATGGTGGTTACGGCCGACGCGGCCAAGCGGTGCAAGGCGCGGCGGAAGGAACTGCTCCGCGGGCGGGTGGACGAGTTGGTCCGCGAGGCGGTGTCGGCCGGCCTGACCGCCGACGACCTGCACCAGTTGATCGACTCCGGCTGGCCGGCCGCCGAACGGAACGGGAAGAAGTAGTGGGCGAGCGGTGGGCGTCAGCCCCCTGGTTTTCCCTCCCAAACTCACCAGCCCGCTCACGCGGGCCGCTCGCCAGGAGACGACGCCATGTCCGCCCCGACGGAAGCGATACGTGTCCACGACCTGACCGTGAGGTATCGCGGCAAGCCGGCCGTCAGCGGGCTGAACCTGTCCGTGCCTCGCGGGTCGGTGTACGCCCTGCTCGGCGACAACGGGGCGGGCAAGAGTACCACCATGAAGGTGCTGACCGGGCAGATTCGCCCGGACACCGGTAGCGCCAGCATCTTCGGCATCGACTGCTGGGCGCACGCCGACACCCTGCGGCACAAGCTGGGGTACGTGCCCGACCGCCCGAAGCTGTACGACTGGATGACCGTGTCCGAAATCGGCTGGTTCACCGGCGCGTTCCACCGCCCCGGCTTCCGCGACCGCTTCCTGGATTGGGCCGGCAAGCTGAGCCTCGATCCGGGCAAGCGGATCAAGGACTTCAGCAAGGGCGGGTACGCGCGGGTGGGGCTGGCCCTGGCGCTCGCCGCCGACCCCGAAGTGCTGCTCCTCGACGAGCCGACCTCGGGGCTGGACTTGCACACCCGCCGCGAGTTCCTGGCGAACCTGGTGGACCTGGCGGCCGAGGGGCGGACGATCCTCATTTCGAGTCACAGCATCAGCGAGTTGGAGCGGTTCGCCAGCCACGTCGGCATCGTGCTGGGCGGCAAGGTGACGCACGCCGGCACGCTCGACGCCATCCGCGGGCGGTTCCGGCGGGTCGGCTTCCGGTGCGATGTCGCCCCGCCGGACGTGCGGGCCATCGGCCACGTGTGCGAGACGGCCCGCGTCGGCCGGTCGGTGCAGCACGTGCTGATGGACGCCGACCGGGACGCCCTCGACGCCCTCCGCGCCCACCCGGACGTTCACGACTACGAGGAGTCGGGGGTGAACCTGGAGGACGTGTACGCCGCCCTCACCCGCCCGCCGCAAGCGGAGGCCGCCGCCTACGCCGAGCGGAACGGGTTCGCCGACCGGCGGGGGGTGACGCTGTGATCCGCGCGCTACTGTGGAAGGAGACCCGTGAGCAGGGGCTGATCGTCGGCGCGCTGGCCGTCCTCGGGCTGGCGGTGCTCGTCGGCCTGGGCATTCTGAACGGCGGCGGCACCGACACCCTCGACACCCGTACCGTCTTGACCAACCCCGGCGTGCTGGCGGTGGTGATGCTCACCATCACCGGCGGGGCCGTGGTCGGCGGCACGCTGTTCGCGGCCGAGAAGGAGAACGGCACGGACGTGTACCTGGCCATGCTGCCCGTGCGGCGGCGGGCCGTCTGGGTCGGCAAGATGCTGGCCGGGGCCGGGCTGGTGCTGGGGGTGACGGTGGTGCTGTTCGCGGCGGGGGCGGCGGTCGGCCTGCTCGGGCGGCCGGAATACCTGGGGCTGTGGGCGCTCGCGCTGCCGTCGCTCGCGCTGGCCACGTTCGGCTGGGCGTCGGTCGGGTCGGTGCTCAACCGTAGCTCGCTGGCCGCGGCCGGGCTGGGCGTGTTCATGATGATGACCGCGTCGGCGCTGCTCGCCCCGGTCCTGTTCGTCCTGTTCATGGCCCTCGTGCGGCTCATCACGGCCGTCATCCCGTTGCGCAACTCGCTCGCCCCCGAACTGACCGTCGGATCGGCGCTGCTCTTCTCGCTGCTCGCCCTGCCATTCTGGTTGTCGCACCGCTTGTACACCGCTCCGGACCGGGACCGCCATCGGCGGGCGGTGCAGGGCCGGTCGGCCGGCAAGCCCCGCCCCCCGCGGGCCAGCCTGTTCGCCCCGCTCGCACGGCTGACTGCGAGCGTGCGCGCCGCCCTCTGGATCAACCTGCGGCAGCAGTGGCGGTTCACGCTGGCGCTGACGCTGATGGGCCTGCTGTGCGGCCTGTCGATGCTCGCCCCGCCGGTGTCGCTGGTGGCCGTGTGGCCACCGGTCGGCCTGTTCCTGGCCGTGCTGGTCGGCGTGCTCGGGTGGTACGACGAGCAGTCGTCCGGGGCGAAGCGGTTCTGGCTGGAGCGGCGGCTGCCGACGGGTCATTTGTGGTGGGCGAAGCTGTCGGTCGGCATTGTGTCGTGCCTGCTCGTGTCGCTCGTCACACTCATCCCGGTAGCGATCAAGGCGTGGGTGGTCCGCGGCGAGCGGGCGGCGACGCCGGCGTTCCTGCTCGGCGAGTCCGAGTTCCCGCTCGTCACCTTCTTCCTGCTCTGGCCGGCCTACGGGTTCGCTGTCGGGCACCTGGTGGGCCTGTTGTTCCGCAAGGCGGTGGTGGCGGCATCGGTGGCGCTCATGGTGGCGGCGGTGGTGGCGGCCGTGTGGCTGCCGTCGCTCCTGGGCGGCGGGGTGTGGGCGTGGCAGGTGTGGCTGCCGCTGGTGCCGGTCCTGCTGACGGCGCGGGCGCTGGTGTGGTCGTGCGTGGCGGATCGGGTGGGCACGGCCCGCGCGCTCGGCCGACTGGCGGGCGGCGGCGGGCTGCTGGTGGCCACCGCCGCCGCGGGGCTGGTGTTCCGCGTGGTGGAAATCCCGACCGACCCGGCACGCGGGGCCGACGAAAGATTCGAGAAGGAGCAGATCCCGCGGTTCGAGGACAACCTGTCCGGGCAAGAGTACCGCCGGGCCGGGTCGCAGTTGCACGAAGCCGTGTACGGCCGGTCGGCACTGGCGGAGCAGATCGCTCAGAATCGTGTCGCCACGCCGACGTATCACACCCGCGAGGCCGAACCGCTCGACCGGCTGCCGAAGGTGCTGGGCACGCTCCTCGACGCCTCACTCGAACACGGCTGGCAGCCGTCCGAGGACAACGAGAAACTGTTGGCGGGCGTGTTCGGCAGCGGCTGGGCCGAGTCGGTCGAGGCGGCGGCGGCGATGCCGCTCGGCACCCTCGAAGACCCCCGCGAGTTGACGCTCAACTCCCCCCTGCGGAACCTGCACACGCTCACCGGGGCCGACGCACTGCTGCTGGTCCGCGGGCTGAAGGCGCAACACGACGGCGACCCGGAGCGGTTCGTGACCGACTTCGCCCTGGTGCTCAACCTGAGCCGCACGGTGCGGAACAAGAGCATTCAGGCGTGCGCCGCGGCCGGCCGGCGGATCGACCGGCGGGCGGCGCAGGGGCTGGAACGCTGGCTCGAACGGCTGCACGGGCGGGACGACCTGCTGGCGAAAGTGGACGCGCTGCTGGCCGCCCACGACGCCGCCTGCGGGAACGACACCCCCGACATCCGGCTGGCCGATCAGGTGGTGTTGCGGAACACCTTCAAGCAGTCGGGCGAGGTGCTGCAACGCCACTGGGGGTATTCGCTGTTGAACGAAGACGCCCGCACGCGGATGGGCACCGAGGCCGATCTGGTGGGCGTGGCCTGGCAGATGCCGTGGGAGAAGGAGCGGCACGAGCGGCTGATCGCGGCCGGCAACACGAGCGGCTACGGGTGGGGGATGGGCGGGTCGCCGTTCGCCGGGCTGCCGGCCGTCGGACGCATCCCGCACAGTCAGTCCGTCTGGTATCTGTTGCGCGGCGGGCTGGAGTCGGCCGAGGGGACGGCGCTCGCCGACCGCCGGGCCGCCCGCACGCTCGTCGCCATCCGCCGGTATGAACTGAAGCACGTCGAGACGCCGCCCACGCTCGCCTCGCTGGTGCCCGAGTACCTGCCGGCGGTGCCGCTCGACCCGTTCGACAAGCTGCCGCTCCGCTACCGCCTGTCAGCCGGGGAGAAGATTCGCGTCGAGGGGCGGACCCAGCCGAACTCGCCCACACTCCCGCTCACCGCGTTCGGCACCGAGTTGGCCGAGATCGCCGGCGGGCTGGCCGTGGCTTCACAAGACGCGCGCGTCACCACGCCGTCGTCTGTCGGGCTGGACATCACGTGGGAGAAGCCGGTGGCGGCCGGCCGCCCGGTCGTGTGGAGCGTCGGCCCGGATCGCACCGACGGCGGGGGCGTGCGGGTGAACCACCGCTTCAGTAGCTCGGACATGGTGTACGTCGCGGCCCCGATGCCGGTGCGCGGGCGGTGAGAAGGTGCGCCAACGCCCTGCTGACTTCCCGCGTTCGGATGGGCGTTCCCCCGCTCCGTGCCCTCTGATATTCTCAGGGTGAACTTTGCCGCTCCCCACCCGGTAGTCTGCCCATGCCCGTGACCGTGGTCTGCCCCGCTTGCTCCGCCGCACTGCCCAACGTGCCCGACCAACTGCTCGGCAAGTCGATCAAATGCCCCGCCTGCCGGGAGACGGTGAAGGTGGTGGCCGCCGCCACCGCCGCGGTGCCGAAAGCCGCGACCCTCCCGCCACTCCTGCCGCCGGTCGCCCCGCCCGCGCCCCCGGCGAAGGTCGCCCGCGCCATACCCGCGGCCGCTGTGCCGCCGCCGGTGGCCGAACCGGAAGTCATTGACGTGGTCGTAATCGACGACACGGAGGACGCGGACGACGAAATCATTGATGTGGACGTGATGGCCGAGGAGCCGCCGGCTGCTCCGCCGAAGCGCGTGCTGACGACGAAACCCGCCACCCGTCGCCCGGCGGATGACGACGAGGACGAACCCGCGCCTAGAAGCAAACGCAAGCCGGCGGCCGACGAGGAGGAACCGCCGCGTGCGAAGTCCCGCCGCCGTGACGACGACGACGAGTACAAGCCGAAGAAGAAGAAGTCGCTGATGCCCATCGTGCTGGCCTTAATCGTCGGGCTGGTGGTGATCGGCGGGGGCGCGACGGCCGTGGTGCTTTTGACCAATCAACCCGACTCGGCACTCGTCACGACGACATCGCCCGTCTGGGTTGCCCCGCCGAACGTGACCCCGCCGACCGACCCGCCGCCGCCGACCGAACCGACGCCGCAACCGACCACGCCGGCCACCCGGCCCGCGCCCACCGAAACGCGGCCGACGCTGCCGCCGGCGACCACCCCGAAGCCGCCCGCCACCACGCCCAAGCCGCCGGACCCGCCCGTGGTGCCGGTGAACCGCGACCGCATCACGGACGAGGCGCTGGCGAAGCTGAAGCGGAGCACCGTTTACATCGAGGTGGACGACGGCATGGGCGGGGGCGGCACCGGGTCGGGCTGGTTCGGCGGCGAGCCGGGCATGATCGTCACCAACGCGCACGTGCTGGGGATGCTGTACGTCGGGGCGAAGGAGCCGGCCAAGATCACCGTGTTCCTCGACTCCGGGGTGAAGGGCCAACAGAAGCAGTTCGAGGGGCCGAAGGTGAAGGTGCTGGCGGTGGACCGCGAGACCGACCTGGCCGTGTTGCAACTCGTCGGCGAGGCGGACCTGCCGCCGCCGCTGCCCACCCGCCCGGCCACGAAACTCCGCGAGCTGGACAAGCTGGTCTGCCTCGGCTTCCCCGGCGGGCGGCGGCTGGCCGTGCGGAACCAGAGCACCGAGCCGCCGACCGTCACCGTGACCGCCAGTGCCGTTTCCGCCTTCCGTAACGACGACGGCGGCAACCTGAACACCGTGCAAATCCAGGGCGGTGTGGTCCACGGCAATTCCGGCGGGCCGGTGTGCGACCTGGACGGGAACGTGGTCGGTGTGGCCGTGCGGGTGGACATCGACCACCGCGGGCAGATGACGAACATCGCCTACGCCGTGCCCGTTGAGTACGTCGCCGGGCTGCTCGCCGGGCGTGCGGCCGAAGGGGTGATCGGCCAGGGGTACGTGAAGGGCGACCGCGTGGTGTACCCGGTGAGCGTGCGGTGCGCCGACGCCATGGGTCGCCTGAAGAGCGTGGGTGTGGGCGTGTGGATCGGCGAGAAGGGCAAGCCGCGGCCGGCCGGCGACACGCACACGGAAGCCGGCGGGGATGTCGGCTTCCGCGAGGTGCCGCTCACCTACGACAAGGCGAAGAAGGTGGCGACGGGCGAGATCGACTTCCCCCGAGACACCGACGGGCGGGTGTATTGGGCGCAGGCGTTCTACGCCAACTCGCTCACCTCGAAGCGGTTCCTGGCCGGCAGTGCCCTGCCGATGAGCGAGCTGCCGGTCGAGCGGGTGATCGCCGACCTGACGGCCAAGTTCCCCGTCAACACCGAGTACACCCTCACCGTCGGTCACGTGCTGACCGTGAACGAGCGGCAGGAGAAGGGCGGGGTGGAAACGTTCGCCCGGTGGACGATGGCCCAGACGCTGAAGGCGAAGGAGTTGATCGAGCGGGGGAAGACGCCGGCCGCGCCGGTGCAACTCGACCTGGTGATGACCGGCGACGACGCCAAGCTGGAGTACCAACTGCCGGGCGACGCGCCGGCGCTGCCGAAAGACCTGCACGACGCGAAGGAGGCGATCACCAAGTGGGGCGGACTGGTGTCGGTGGCCCGCGACGGGCGGGCGTCGGGCACGACCGTCGCCCAACTGAGCCTGTCGCCCAACCTGGACGCGGGCCGGAAGGACACGGCCAACCGACTGGCCCAGCAGTGGGCGGCGACCGTCACCGAGTCGCTCGTCAAGCTGCCGAACAAGAAGGTGGCCGCCGGCGACACGTGGACCGACACCCTGACGCACACGTTCAAGCTGCGGCCGGAGTTGCTGCTGTCCGACGCGAAGGGGGCGGTGGTGGGGGTGGTGAAGGAGGAGTTGACGTACACGTACCTGGGCCGGCGGGACCGCGCCGGCCGCGGCGAGGTGGTGGTGAAGGTGGACGGCGTCCTGCGGCCGGTCGGGTCGGACACGACCACCTGCGGGAGCGTGGACGGGCGGCTGGTGATCGAGGAGAAGACGGGCCTGGTGCTGTCGGCGCAGATCAAGCGGGAGTTCGACCTGGAGGGCAAGGGCGGCGTGACCACCGTCCGCGCCACCGGCAGTGAAGTGGTGAAGGTGTCGCGGGAGAAGTAGCCGGCTGCGCCAATGTCGCCGCCACGCACCGCGGGGCGGTCAACGTTTCCGCCCCGCGGAGCGGGGCGGCGCCAAAAAGATGGATCCCGGCGCTACCC
>JANNQE010000395.1:0-3009 GCA_031441625.1 Planctomycetia bacterium | reverse complement strand
CAGTCCGGGTTGAGACAGCAGAAGCGGCTCAGGTCGTGGTCGTCCACGGGACTCCCTCCTATCGCGAAATGCCAGTCACACGTCCACAACACCCTACCGGACCAGTACTACCGCTTACAACACTAACCTGACACCACCGATACTTCGGCGAAGCAGTTACTTCGCCTGGGCCAGCCCGACACAGTACGCCAGCAGGCCGCGATGCAGTGAGAAGTACGCCGCCTCGTCGCCCGTCTTCGCCGGCCCGAACCGCAGCCCGTGCTTCGCCTCGTGCCGCACCACCTCGGCCACCGTCGCCCCCACCACCGACCAGTCCGCCCCGGCCACGCCCGCCGACTTGTCGTCCTTCAGGTACTTCGCGGCCGATTCGAGCGTGGTGTAAAACTCGCACAGGTCGCACGCCTCGGTGAACGGCGCGTCGGCCACCGTCTGCCGCGTGGTGTCGCTCGCTTTGGAGATCGCTTTCGACAAGCGGTCCACGTCGGCCGGGTTCGTCTTCTTGCCCGCGTGCGCGTCCTTCGCCACCGCCGCATACGCCTTCTCCAGGTCGGCCCGGGTGTCGGCGAACGGCTTGCCGGTGAGGGCCGACGGGAACCGCAGTTCGGTCGTGCGGAACTGGTTGGCGGCGTCGGCGGCCGGCCCGCCGGCGAACACGATCTTGGTGGTCAGTTCCGGGGCGAGCAGGCCAGGCGTCGCCTTCTTGCCGAGCTTCTCCAGCTCGCGGATGCGGACGGTCAGCCGGTTCAGCGCCTCCCCGCTCAGGATGGCCTCGTCGGGCGGGTTCACCAGCGCCGGGTCGATGGGCAGTTCCTTCGCCCCCGGTTCGGGGCCGGTCGGCGATTCGCGGCGGGTGGTGGCGTCCTTCAGCCAGCGGTCGAAGTCGGGGGCGTTCTCGGTCGCCCCTTTGTCCCACTTGGCGTTCCGCTGGGCCTGGGAGAGAGCCGCCCGCTGCTGAGCCGTCACCTTACTGTTGCTGCGGAACCCGGAACTGATCGGGGCGTACTCGTCCACCCCGTTGTAGCCGGGCAGGTAACCCGGTGCGGAGAGAGCGGCGTTCCGATAGTAGCCGTAGGACACCGTCCCGCCCACACCGCTCAGCGTGTACCCGTGGTAGCTAAACCGCCCAGGCACGGTCGGCAGGAACGGCGCGAACGGGTTGTACGAGGCGTTCTGCTGGATGCCGAACTGGTAGGTGAACCCGACCCGCGGACCGAACTGGGCGGCGGCGGGGTCGGCCGTGCTGAGTACCGCCGCCACGCCGAGAATCGCCACCAGTGGGAACAGCCGGGGATGTGTGCTCACGGGACACCTGGGAGGTACGATGAGGGCTTTGCAACTGATACAGGCGGGCGGGGGAAGCCTTTCCTACCTATGCAGGAACGTCCGTGCCCGATCCGGGGAAACCCGCCCGATTTGCATTCATTATCCCGGTCGGCGAGCGAAGAAACAATGAGAGGGTTCCGAAGTCGCATTCCCCATTCTCCCGGACGGCCGGATGTGCTAAACTTTCCGACACCGCATTCCGGTCCGACGAGAGGACGCCCATGACTCGGATGAGCAAAGAGTTCTCGCTGGTGCTGCTCGGTTCGGGCATCCTGACCGCCGGCTACTTCACCATCCCGTCGGCCGAAGAGGGGATGGAACAGAAGGCCGAGGAGCAGGCGGCCCACCGCACCGGGCACAGCAGCAGTTCGTACCACCGCTACCACACCGGCGGGATCTTCCTGTGGGTCCACAGCCCCGGCTACGCCGGGCACGCCTCCGGCCGCCCGGCCGCGTACTCGCCGACCACCCGCTCGGGCGGGTTCGGCAGCATCAGCCGCGGGTTCTCTGGCGGTGGGGCCTGACCCCCCGTGCACCGCATGACCCTCCCCCCGCGGCCCGACTGGCAGCGGCGGGTCGAACAACTCGGACTGCTCTTCCACACGGCCGACGGCCGCCCGTACTGGGACGAGTCGGCGTGCTACGTCTTTTCCCGCTTCCAGATTGACACCATCGAGCGGGCCACCTACGCCCTCTGGGACATGTGCCTGGAGTTGGTGCAGCACGTCATCGACCAGAAGCTGTTCCCGCTGTTCCTCATCCCGCCGGAGTTTGAAGCCCTGATCGTCCGCAGTTGGGACGAAGACTGGCCGAGCGTGTACGGGCGGTTCGACCTGGCCTACGACGGCGTCGGCCCGCCGAAGATGCTCGAGTTCAACGCCGACACGCCGACCGCGCTCGTGGAAGCGAGTGTCGCCCAGTGGCACTGGTTGAAAGAGACCGACGACCGCGGGGACCAGTTCAACAACATCCACGACCGGCTGGTGGAGGCGTGGGCGAAGGTGCGGGAGGGCGACGACCGGCCCATCCACTTCGCCGCCATCGAGAGCAACGTCGAGGACTACATCACCACCGAGTACCTCCGCGACACGGCAATTCAGGCCAACATCGAGACGTATTACGTGGACGTGGAGGCCATCGGGTACGACGCGAAGGCCGGCGGGTTCATGGCTCCGGGCAACATGCCCATCCGCCGGTGCTTCAAACTGTACCCGTGGGAGTGGCTCACCCGCGAGGACTTCGGCAAGCACATCCCCGACAGCCGCACCCAGTGGATCGAGCCGCCGTGGAAGATGATCCTGAGTTGCAAGGCGATCCTCCCGCTGCTCTACCAGTTGTTCCCCGACTCGCCGTTCCTGCTGCCCGCCTGGTTCGACCGCCCGGAGCACGGCAGCTACGTGCGGAAGCCGATCCACGCCCGCGAGGGGGCGAACATCCAGGTGGTGCGGAACGGGCAGATCGAACTGGAGACCGACGGCCAGTACGACACCGCCGCCAGCGTGTACCAGCAGCTCGGCCCGCTCAAGCCGCACGACGGCAACTACCCGGTCATCGGCAGTTGGGTGGTGAACGGGTGGGCGTGCGGCATCGGCATCCGCGAGGACGACCAACTGGTGACCCAGAACACCAGCCGGTTCGTCCCGCACCAGATGGCGGACTGAAGGCCCAACGAAAACACCCAGGGCG
>JANNQE010000394.1:0-1765 GCA_031441625.1 Planctomycetia bacterium | reverse complement strand
GGCGCCGCCGCGGGGGCCCTGGCGGGGGCCCCCCCCCCTCCCCCCCCCCGGGGGGGTTGGGGGGGGGGGGCGGGGGCGGGGGGGGCCCCCCCCCTCTGTGTTTGTCCCGCCCCGGGGGGCCCCCCCCCCCCCCGCTCGCCGTGTCGCGGGACAGCCCCCAGTCCATCACCTGCACCTCGCCGAACTCGCCCACCATCACGTTCAGCGGCTTCAGGTCGCGGTGAATGATCCCGCGGCTGTGGGCGAACCCGACCGCCTGGGCGATCTGCTCGAAGATCTGCACGAACCGCGGCAGGTCGTGGGCCGGCGACGGGCGGGCCTTCAACTGCTCGGTGAGGGTCGTACCGCGGATCAGCTTCATGGCCAGGAACGGGGTGCCGTCGGCCAACTCGCCCAGGTCGTACACCGGCGGGATGCCGGGGTGCGGCAGTTTCGCGGTGATCTTGGATTCGGTGACGAACCGTTCGGCGTTCGCCCCCGGCAGCAGCGTCTTGATGGCCACTTCGCGGTCGAGCGCCAGGTGGTGAGCGGCGTACACCCGCCCCATGCCGCCCTTGGCGATCTCGCCGGTGATGCGGTAGCCCGGCACGTCGGGCGACCCGGGCGGAGCGTCCGGCAGGCGGGAGCGAGTCGAATCGCCCGAGGCGTCCACCGTGCCAGGTTCAGCCGACGGCGCGCGGAGGGCGGTGCGGTCGGGGTCGGCGGAGGGCAGATGTTCGGCCACGGCAGGCACCCAGTGGGACGGCGGGATGGCACAGGCCAGTCATGATGCCGTGTGAGCGTCGGACTGTCGAGCGAAATATGGGCCACGACAAGTCGCCCGCGGGTTTGCAGGCCCGATTCGCGTTCGGCGAGCCGCCGCCGACGTTCGGTCCACCCGCCGAACCCGTCCGCGTGTCACCCCGCCCCGCCAAACAGCCGTGGTCCCCCGGCGACTTTGTTGTCGTCCGCGGCTCGGTTCGCGGCCGCGTCGGCAACGGCCCGCGCTGCCATCACCAACTTGAGCGACTCTTGAACTTGCCGATTCGCGGCCGACAACTGCCGCACCGCCGGGGACCGCTTCTTCTCCCCATACGCGAACACCTCCCGCTCGGCAAACCGCTGGCCGAGCCAGGCCACCCCTGCCGCGTCCACGGCTGCTGTGACAAGTGGTGATGGTTCCAGCCCGCACAGACCGGCTTTCCAGTTGGCCACCTCCCGCCGCAGGCACCCTTCGGTCACCGCCCCGCCGTCGCCGAGCAGCCGGGCCCACCCGGCGGCCGTGTCGGCGGACAGGCGGGCGGCCGTCTGCCACACCTCGGCGTGGCGGTCGAGCAGTTCTTCGAGTTCGGCCAGGGCGGAGCGGTCGCCGCGGTTCGCCCGGTCGTTGAGTTCGGTCAACTGTTGCCCCAGGTCGGTCGGGGTCGGGGTCAAACTGGGAGGTACTGGCGTCATGGCGATCTCAGGAATGAACGGACTGGGCGGTCTGAACCCGGACGGGCGGACGGGTGGTGTGAGCTTCACCGGCACGCGCCCGCATAGGTCGTGACCGCCATGCCGACGGCCCGCCCGCCACCTCCACTGCCCGCGGTGCTGATACTCCCCGCCCACCAGCCGGGTCGCCCTCACCAACTCTCGAACCCACGAGACCGCCGCCCGCGTGTCCCGTTGCAGTGTTTTCACCGTCACCATCCGCGGCACGGCGATTCAGCAGCAGCCGGCAGGAGCAGCGCACCTCGACTGTACGGGGCCGGACATGAGCACCACCGGTGACGCCCGCGGCAGC
>JANNQE010000393.1:0-4015 GCA_031441625.1 Planctomycetia bacterium | reverse complement strand
GGTGTTGGG
This sequence comes from Planctomycetia bacterium, assembly GCA_031441625.1. Classification (GTDB taxonomy): domain Bacteria; phylum Planctomycetota; class Planctomycetia; order Gemmatales; family Gemmataceae; genus JALHQU01. Next base: position 4,006 of record JANNQE010000393.1, on the reverse strand, counting down.
GTGTTTTTATGATTTTACACCGCCGTGGCAACTTGTGGCCACATTATTCAACGCGGGGCTATAAGTTCTGTTCGGCCCAACTCTCTTCTGACTCCCTCTCGTCCCCACTTGGGCCCTCGGCGGTGACTCCTGCTTGTAATCCCCCGCCCCATCGCCGGTATTCCTCTCCGACGGCCCGGACCTTGCCGTCACCACTCGGGGCTTCGGCCATGTTCACGATCCGGAAGGGCGGCGACCGCGGGCGGACCGACATCGGCTGGCTGCAAAGCTGGCACTCGTTCAGTTTCGGCGACTACTACGACCCGGCGAACCACCACTACCGTTCGCTGCGGGTGATCAACGACGACATCGTCGCCGGCGGCGGCGGGTTCCCCACGCACCCGCACCGCGACATGGAAATCCTCACCTGGGTGCTGAGCGGCGAGCTGGCGCACAAGGACAGCATGGGCAACGGGTCGGCCATCCGCCCCGGCGAGTGGCAGTCCATGAGCGCCGGCACCGGGGTGGCGCACAGCGAGTTCAACAGCAGCGGCACCACGCCGGTTCACCTCCTGCAAATCTGGATCGTGCCGGACAAGAAGGGGCACACCCCGCGGTACGGGCAGAAGTCGTTCGCCGACGCGCCGGTCGGCCAGTGGACAGTGACGGCCTCGCCGGACGGCCGCGACGGTTCGCTGGCCGTTCGCCAAGACGTGCTGCTGAACACGGCGAAGGTGGAAGCGGGCACGAATTTGACTTACGACGTGAAGCCGGCTCGCGGGGTGTGGCTGCACGTGGCGACGGGTGCCGCGGACGTGAACGGCACGCGGCTGGTGGGCGGCGACGCGGTGGCTGTCGAAGGCGAGGCGATCAATCTGGTGGGCGTGGAGCCGGGCGAAGTGCTGCTGTTCGATTTGGGGTAAATGAAGGCAGAAGAGATTCACCGCCGAGGGCACAAGAGGGCACGAGAGGAAGACAAAGAGTGAAACGGAGATGGTCACCTCCGAACTCTCTTTGCTTTCTCTCATGTGCCCTCATGTGCCCTCGGCGGTGAAATCTGTCTTCTCCGATCCTGCCTTCCATCGTGCGGCTCATTTCCGACCGAAGCGCGGCGGCATACGTTACCCGTCTCTCACTCGGAGCCGGTTCATGCGTCTCGCCACCATCCTCACCCCCCACGGCCCCCGCGCCGCCGTCGCCACCGCCGAGCACTACGTCGATCTGTTCGCCACCGACCCCGGCCTGCCGTGCTCCGTCAAGCGACTGCTCGCCGCCTCGCCCGCCATCCGCAAGGCCGCCGCCGACGCCGCCACGTCGCCGAACGCCGTGAAGTACGCGCACAACGCGGTGAAGCTGCTCGCCCCGGTGCCGGACCCGGCGAAGATCCTGTGCGTCGGGCTGAACTACGCCGACCACGCCCGTGAGGGCGGCAAGGAGATCCCGACCGAGCCGGTCATCTTCGCCAAGTACATCAACACCCTCTGCGGCCCCGGCGACCCGATCAAGCTGCCGAAGGTGGCCCACAAGGTGGACTACGAGGCCGAGCTGGTCATCGTGATCGGCAAGACGGGCAAGCACATCCCGAACGACAGCACGGCGTTCGAGTACGTCGGCGGGTACACCTGCGGGCACGACGTGAGCGCCCGCGACTGGCAGTTCCGCGGGGCGGAGAAGCAGTGGACCGTCGGCAAGACGTTCGACACGTTCGCCCCCATCGGCCCGGTGCTGGTGACGGCCGACGAACTGACCGACCCGCACGCCCTGCAAATCCAACTGCGGCTGAACGGCACCACCATGCAGAACTCGAACACCAAGGAGTTCATCTTCCAGGTGCCGGCGGTGCTCGCGTTCATCTCGCAAGTGGTCACGCTGGAGCCGGGCGACCTGATCTTCACCGGCACCCCGCCGGGCGTGGGCATCTCGCGGAACCCGCAGGTGCTGCTGAAGGCCGGCGACGTGTGCGAGGTGGAAATTCAGGGCATCGGCGTGCTCAAGAACCCGGTGGTGGCGGAGTGACTGCTGTTAGGGTGGCCGGCTCTCGCCGAGAGCCGGAACGATACCCGTCATCGAGTCGGTGATCTTACCGCGGAACTCCCTGAGTCGCTCTCGGCGAGAGCGACCCACCCTACAGATCCCATGCCCTCCCCCGCCGACGACGCACTGCGGATGCTGCAAGCCGGCGGGTACGTCGCGGCCGTGGTGGTGCCGGTTGCCGTTCTGTGCGGCTGGCTCGCCCGCCGGCGGTTCGGCACCCTCTGCCCGCGGTGGAAGTCGCCGCCGTTCGTGTGGCCGGGGCTGGCCATCTTCCCGTTCTTCATCGTCGCGCAGCTCTCGTCGGCCTTCGTCCCGCTGATGGAGAAGGCCGGGCTGTACGACGCCCTCTACCCGGCCGGGTTCCCGACCCCGCCGCCTGACGCCGAACCGGGCGACGCCACACACATCCGCACCACGCTGCAAATCATCTGGCTCAGCTTCGCGTCGGTGCCCAGTCTGTTGTTCGCGGCGGTCATGGTGCGGTCGCACCTGTTCCACCGCCCGGTGCCGTGGGCGAACGAGTGGCGACAACTGCCGCGGTCGGTCGCGCTCGGGCTGCTCGGTTGGGCCACGTTCGGCATCGCCGCCTACGCCATCAACGCCGGGCTGACCTTCTGGTTCGACGCCGCCGGGTGGCAGACGAAGGAACACCCGCTGGCCAAGATGGGGGCGGGCGGCGACGGGTACGGCGGGGCGCTGCTGATCCTGTCGGCGTGCGTGTGCGCCCCCCTGATCGAGGAGTTCCTGTACCGCGGGCTGCTGGTGCCGTGGGCCGGCGGGAGGTGGTTCCGCCCGTGGTGCCTGCTCTTCCCCGCCGCCGTGCTGGCACTCATGATGGGGCTGAAGCAAGACCTGACCTTCAATGCCCCGGCGGTAGTGTTCGTGCTGGTGCTGGCGGTGGGCGCTTACGCCATTCAGCGGGTGGGCAAGGTGTGGCCGAAGTTCCCGACTCGCACGGTGCAGGCCGTCTGGAGTTCGTCGGCGCTGTTCGCGGCGATGCACTCGAGCGTCTGGCCGACGCCCATTCCGCTGTTCGTGCTCGGCTTGGGCCTCGGCTACCTGACCGCCCGCACCCGCAGTTGGACCGCCTCCGCCATCGCCCACGCCACGTTCAACGCCGTCAGCACCGTGTGGGTGTTCCTGCGGGGGTGATTTGGCGAACGGCGCGACGTGAGTCCGTCGGTTCCGGGTGAACCGCGGGTGTCAACCCGTGGGTGCTTCCCACACCCAGGCGGCTCACGCCGCCGGTTCACCAGATCCAGCACCGGCGGACTCACGTCGCGCCGTTCACCCGATACCAACCGCCAACACCCGCCTTGACGCCGCCCCCCGGTTGACGGTATGCGCCCGCCCTCCTGTTCCCGGAAGAGTTCAGCATGGCCGCTCGCCGGTGGTCGTTGGCCGCGTTCGCCACGCTCGCCCTGCTCAGTGCTGGGTGCGTGGACCGCCGGTTCGTCGTCACCACCAACGTGACCGGCGCGGCGGTGGAAGTGGACGGCCAGCCGCTCGGCCCGACGCCCGTGGACGCCGCCTACGTGTACGCCGGCAAGCGGGAGTTCCGCGCCACCGCTCCGGGGTACGAGCCGCTCAACCAACTGGTGGCGTTCGAGCCGAAGTGGTGGGACTATCCCGGCCTGGATTTGTTCGCCGAAGTGCTGTGGCCGTTCCGCATCGAGGACGTGCGGCGGGTCCACCTGGACTTGCAGCCGGTGGTGCCGCGGTCGTCGGAGGAGATCATCGCCGGGGCGGAGGCGCTGAAGATCCGCGGGCTGGCGCTGCCCCCGCCGAGCGTGCCGAACGACCAGCCCGGCGTGCCCGGCCGCGCCGACCCGTATGCCGGGCGGCCGTTGCCGCCCACCGGCAGCACGCCCCTGCCGCTCATCAACCTGGGCCGGTTCAACAACAACTTCCGGTGAGTGGTGGGGTGGCGACCCCAGGGGTGGTACCAACCCCCGCGCGGGGGGAGCGCACCCCAAACGGCCCGGGCCCCCCC
>JANNQE010000392.1:0-2181 GCA_031441625.1 Planctomycetia bacterium | reverse complement strand
GGCGTCCTTCACCTCTAGCCGGCCGGCGATACGGGTGAGCCGTTCGATGATCGCCGCCGTCTGCCCGGCGCAGCTCTCCGGCAGGTCTACCTTGTTGTCCTTCAAGCCGGTGCGGAGTTGGTCGGTCACGTTCCCTTTGGCGTCGATGTACCCCTTCTCCCGCAGGTAGTCCCACAACTCGCCCGACTTCACAAACCCCATCGCCGCGGGGTCACCGTCGGCCGCCGGCACCGCGATGTTGGCGAACGTGTGCTTCTCCACCACCCCGAACTTGATGCCTGTCTCCTCCTCGATCTCCCGTTGCAGGTTGTCGGCGAAATCCTGGTAGCTCTCGGTCGCCACCACCGTCAGGGTGTTCACGTCGCCCCGCCACCCGACGACGGTCCAGCCGGGGCGATCAGGACGCGACCCGGCGGAGGATGTGCCACCTCGTGCGGCAGTGCGTGGCCGACTTCCGCGACCGTGAGCCATTCGCCTCCCGCTTCGGGCTGGTGTCCGGGCTGCGCGTGCGGTGTGGCACACTGGCCAAGGCGTTCGGCCTGAACGTGTCGGAGGCGGAGGTGGTGTGTGATCGCCTGAGGGATCGCATACGCCCGGACCTGGACGCGCTGTCCGGCCGGTGACGCACTGCGAGTACCCGGCACCCTACCGGCCGTGTCCCACAAAGGAGGCGTTCGTATGGACCAGAGCCCAAGCCCGCTCACTGTGCCGGACGTGAACCGACTGCTGGAGGCCGGTCTGACGGATGAGCAGATCGCGGCAGCAACCGGCCACACGACCAACTGGTGCAAGTGCTTCCGGAACAGGCACGGGTTGCCGTGCAATCCGGAACCGAGGTGCGTGAAGCTGAACCCCGTGGCGGTGCAAGCGCTGGTCGAGGCCGGGTGGAGCGGCACCCGGATCGCGGTGGCCCTCGGTGCGCACAAGACGTCCGTCTACGACTGCATGCGGCGGCAGGACATCAAGCCCTCCCACACGTCCGGCCGCAAGCTGAAGGCGGCGCGGAAGAAGGTGACGAAGCAGTGACGGCACCACAGAGGGGCGGGAAATTCCCGCCCCCCACCCCCACACCCCACGAGGCGAGTCAGTGCGAGTCTATGTTTCGGCGTCCAGCGAGAAGAAGGCACGGGAGGCGGCGCTCCTGCTCGGCCCGCCCCTCGGCGGTCACGAGATCGTGTCCACCTGGCACGCAGACGGCATCCCACGCCTGGCACGGGAGGACGCCGCCGGGTGGACGGCACGGGTGAAGGAGAACCTCGCCGACATCGCGCGTGCGGAGGTGGTGGTCTGCATTCCCGCCAACCCGGCCGGCTCGTTCGGCGCACAAGTCGAGATCGGCTACGCCGTCGGTCGCGGGGTGCCGGTGGTCGTCTTCGCCCTGCGCCTCCCCTCGGCCCTGCTCCGCCACACCCTCATCCACCACGTGACGACGGCGGACGGGCTGGAGGCCACGCTCACCGAGTTGGCCGGGGCGGTGACGGCGACGCCGAAGGTGAAGGCCACCCGGCGGAAGGTTCCCGCTGTGGCCGACATTGCCCGGTAGATGCGACAGGTCCGGGACCAGTTGGCCAAAGTCATTCACTCCAACGAGGGCGAACGATGAGTGAGAAGACCGAGTACCGCCGGCTGCTGGCGGTCATCAACGTGTACGCGGACGACGAACAGCCGGGGCGGTACGCCGCCGAGGTGATCGACGCGGAGACCGCCGCCCCCGGCATGGTGAGCGCCGCCCGGTGGACCGCCACCGACCCGCAGGAGTGTGCCCGGCGGGAGGCCGACCACCTGTGCGACGTCCTCACGTCGAGACGACACCAGATCGGGAATTTCCCGATCTGCCGACGGGGTGGCCGACCACCTGTGCGACGTCCTCACGTCGAGGGCCGCCACGTGAACAGGACTTTCGCCATCGGTGATCGCGTCCACGTCCGCTGCCGCCGGTGTGACGCCGGTCGGGGTGTGGTAGCACCTTGCGTTCCCACGCCGGGCAAGGGCTTGCGGTCAGACACGGGGTCAAAGACCGGGGTGTGATAGGAGCTTCGGTGCAAGTCGATTTCACATTTCGCTGGCCGGTGGTCACAATCCCCGCGTGGGGGAAGGCCAAGCGACTTGCGCCGGTGAGAGAACGGAGGCACACCCCACGCAGCGGACGGGTGACGGAGGACCCAGAACCCTCCGTGAGCG
>JANNQE010000391.1:0-2318 GCA_031441625.1 Planctomycetia bacterium | reverse complement strand
GGCACCCCTTGTGGGTGCCCTACGGTGGGCATCCACAAGGGGTGCCCCTACTTCAACACAGCCGCCACGAGCGATTCGGCCTTTGCCGGTTGCTTGCCGTCGGCGTTCACCACCGTCACGCCCTTGTCGCCACACAGCTTCACGAAGGCGTCCAGCCCGCCGTACTTCAGCGCCCCCGGCAGCATCATCGGGTCGTCGGGTTTGGTGATCTTGGCGAAGTCGAACCCGTTACGGTCGGCGACGAGCTTGCTCACGGCATCCCCGGCGAGGGCTTTAGCGAGGATGGCGACCGGCCCCATCTCACCTAAGCCGACCAGTAGGATTTCTTTCGCCTTGAGCATCGTCTTGGCGAAGGCGACCGACGTGAGCGTGTCGTGAACGCGATGCCCGAGCAGCGAGCGGTTGTACCCGAAGGTGAACCCGGCGTAAGTGCCGTTCACCTTGAACCCGCCGGTGATCGCGGCCTCGCCGACCCCGAGCACATCGGGGGCGACGACCGCATACCCGGCGTCGAGCAGCGACTGGACCGCCGCCGTCGGCTTGCCGTCTTTGAACAGCGACGCCTTACCGTCCGGGTGAACCCACACCACCGCCTTCGAGCCGTCGAACTTCTTGCCGAACAGCCCGGCGTGTGGCACGCTGTCGGCTTCGTCCTTTCGGCCGAGGGCGGCCAGGTGCAGCGTCCACCCGTCGCCCTTCGTCTCGGTCGGCCCGTTCCGCACGGCGATTTCCGTCGGCAACTCGTCGCACACCATCGCCCGGAGCGCCTTCCGGAGGTCGTCCGGCTTCATCGCTTTCACCAACTTCTCGTCGGCGGTGGTCATTGCTTTCCGCAGTTCCGGCGTCTTCAGTTCGTCCTTCGGCCGCGGGTGCTTGTCGTCGAACACGGTCAGTTCCTTCACCGGCACCGGCACGAACGGCGGTTCGGCGAACTCCTCCTCGACACCCTTCAGGTGCTTCAGGAACCAGCCGTACATGTACTCGCGGCTCGGGCGGCCGTAGTTGTGCGGCAGCTTCACCCACGCCTTCGCGGAGATGTTGTCGTCCGCCCCGAGCAGCTTGTACAACTTCCGCAACTCCGGGTAGCCCTTCGTCATGATCTCCTTCGTCCAGTCGTTCGCGCTCGGCAAGGCCTGCGGGCGTGGGGCGAACAGGCCGGCCAGTTCGATGTTGCCGGTGCCCACCCGAAGCAGCGAGCAGTTCTCGCACACGCACCCGCCCTGCATCCCGGTGCTCACCATCACCGCGGGCACGGCCGCTTTGACGCGGTCGTCGATGGCCGCCAGCAGGAACGTCTGAGTGCCCCCGCCGCTCGCCCCGGTGATGCCGATCTTCGTGTCGTCCACGTCGTTCAACCCGCACACGAAATCGACCGCCCGCACGCTGTTGAGCGTCTGCAGCCCCATGAGCGATTGCAGCCGCAGCTCCCCCTCGGCATCCGCGAACCCGTCGTTTGCCGGAACGCCACTGCGGGCGACGTGCCCGACGGCGGTGCTGTCGGAGTACCCCACCATGTCGTACTGGAACACCACGAACCCCAGCCGGGCGAGGGTGGCGGGGATCGCCTGCATGAAGAACTTCGCCCGCTCCACGTCGGGTTCTTCGCCGCGGGCCACCATCGCCTTCGCCCCGGCCTCGCCCACCTCCAGGAACCGCGCGTTCGCCCAGTGCCCGTGCGCGAACAGAACCGCCGGGTGTTTGCCTGCCTTCTCACTGCCCGGCTTCACCTCCTTCTCCTGCACCACCGGCCGGTAGAGGTTGCCCGTCACGTAGTGCCCCGGCGTGCTGGCGAAGAACACCTTCTCGACGGTGTACCCGGGGAGGACGATCTTATTCTTTTCGATGACGAGTTCGTCCCGCTCGATCTTGCCGTGGATGACGGCGTTGAGCGGCGTCTTCTCCGGCATCGGCCACAGGCCGGTGGCCACCATCACCTGCTCGCGGACCCGCTCGCGGCGGGCGGCCCACTCCTCTTTCGTCTTGGGCACGGTGAACGGGAAGTAGTCGTCGAGGGTCTTGTTCTTGCCGAGGCGGGTGTCGGTCGGCTTGGCACCGTCGGTGAACAGCCTGGTCGGGTCTTTGGCGTCGGCGGCCAGGAGCGTGGGGCAGGTGCAGACGGGGACGAGGGCGGCACCGGAGGCGAGGAGCATGTCGCGGCGGGAGATCATGGGAAAGGCTCCGAGGGGGGTGGGGATAGGGTAGTGAGCAGGGCCGGTCCGAGTGTCAATCTGAAGGCGAACGGCGCGACGTGAGTCCGCCGGTGGTATTGGTCCAGTGCAGAACCGGCGGAGTCACGCCGGGCCGTGAGTCCCGCACGG
>JANNQE010000390.1:0-3496 GCA_031441625.1 Planctomycetia bacterium | reverse complement strand
GGAGGGGCGACAGACACATGATCTGTCGCCCCTCCGGGGCTTGTGGTGTTTTGGATTGCCTGTCCAGGGGTTCCGCTCACTCCGTTCGCTCCACCCCAGGCTAACATCTGTCGCCGCTCCGCGGCGGGTGGGGTGCCCGATGAGCCGTTTGACAGGCGTCGGCCGGTCGGGTAACCTCAGCGGGGCACCCGCGAGGCACCCGACGGCCAACTCCGCCGGGATACGCTGCACACGTGCAGCAGAATCACATGTTCGGCGTTGGAAGCGTCCATGCAAAGCAAGAAACTTCAACGCGAGTTGGCGAAGGTTCCTCCGGAGCTTCACGAGTTGTATCGGGCGGTTCGAAAAATGAATACCTTCGTCTGTGAGGTATGCCACGACGAGGAGCTAAACACACACCCTCTTCTTGGTGATGAATGGACAACAGAGTGGTACCTGGCGATGGCCGTCCTTGCGCGAGAGCAGGGTTGGGTAGCTACAATCCCCCACGCGGATCGTGAAAGCTGGTTCTTCCAAGATTTCCAAATTGTCGGACCTCATTGCCAGACCAGCAACGGGGCCGACCACGCCGAACCAGCCGCTGCAGCAGACGGCGGGGGCAGGTAGGCTTTCTGCGACTTGTAGCTCACTCAGCCCCCGCCGCTGCTGAGCTGGGTCGTTCGGCCGCAGAGGGCGCGGACCGATGAGCCGGTCGGACAAGGCGTGGGCGTTCTACGAACGGGCCATCGCCCAGGGCCGGCGGGCGGCGGCGCATTACCGGACCTTACTCGGGGACCGCCAGCTCCCTCTCACGCGCGACGGCCGACTGATTATCTCCCTCCGCACGAACAGTGACGTTACCACTGAAGTCAACCATGATTTTGAGTTTTACAGTGTCCACACTAGATTCGAGCGGTACGCCCTTACACTGCAGCGGGCGGCGATGTTCTTGCGGAACCGCGGCCGGGTCGCCGAGGCCCGGCCACTGCTCGACGAGGCCGAAGGCCCGGACCTGCTGGGCAAACTGCTGGCCCACTGCCCGGAGGTGAACGCCTACCGGCGGGCCGACGGGGTGATTCAGTCGGAGCGGGCGCGGATCGACCTCGAGGAGGGTCGGTACGCGGACGCCCTTGCCCGGTACGACCGCCTGCTCGCGCTGTACCGCCAGCTCACCGACCCGGCGCAGCCTCCTCCGCACCCGATGGCGGTCGGCGGGTACACCAAACCCGACACCGATGCCCGGAACTTCGGGTGGGCGGCTCGCGGCCGGGCCGTCGCCCTGCTCGGCTTGAAGCGGTCGGCCGAGGGCGAAGCGGCACTCACGGAGGTGCTCGGGCTCCTGGACAAACTGCCGAAAACAGACGACCGGTACGCCACCGGGGCGGTGCTGCACTCCCGCGGCCGCGTCCGGGCAGCGGACCCCGCCCGCCGGGCGGAGGCCCTGGCCGACTTTGACCGGGCTATTGACGTACTTGACGCCTGCGTGCGGCACAATTCGAACTCGGTCGATCCCCGACGGGAAGTCATGGCCGCGCGGACGTCACGGGGCCGACTGCTGGCGGCCGGCGGGCCGGCCGAGCGACAGCGGGCCGAAGCCGACTTCCGCGCCGCCGTCGAGATCGGCGAGAAACTGGTGACCGAGGTCGAGGCGAAGCCGAGAGGGCTGGAGTTGACGGTCCTGAAACTGGCGACCGAGGTCGAGGCGAAGCCGGGGCCGTTGGAGTTGACGGTCCTGGCCGATGCCGAAGCCGGGTTGGGCGGGATCGCGGCCGATCCCGCCATGGGGATGAAGTGGAACCGTTCGGCAGTCGCTCGGTACGGGCGGGCGTTGGAGATCTGGCCGAACTACGTCTGGGCGCAGAGGGGCAAAGCGGAGGCGGACGCCGCACTCGCCCGATCCGCCCCGCCTCGTTCACTACCGGAGAAGTAACCATGCCCCTGTTGGAAAATCGCTTCGAAGATAGCTTCGTCGTCACCAGTCTGGATCAGGCGATCGACTGGGCGCGGGCATCGTCGCTCTGGCCGATGACGTTCGGTCTGGCCTGCTGTGCCATCGAGATGATGGCCGTCGGCGGGCCGCGGTACGACATCGACCGGTTCGGCGCCGGGGCGTTCCGCGCCACCCCGCGGCAGGCGGATTTGATGATCGTCGCCGGCACGGTCAACCTGAAGATGGCCGAGCGGGTGCGGCGGCTGTACGACCTGATGCCCGACCCCAAGTTCGTCATCGCCATGGGGGCCTGCACGTGCGGCGGCGGGCCGTACTACAAGTACGGGTACAACGTGGTCAAGGGGGTCGATCTGGTGGTGCCGGTGGACGTGTACGTGCCCGGCTGCCCGCCGCGGCCGGAAGCCTTGCTGGAAGGGCTGATGCGGGTGCAGGACAAGGTGAAGACGATGCGCACCCTCCGCAAAGAGAAGCCCGGCGACGTGCTCGTGCCGGCCCGCACCGGCCGGCCCGAACTGCCCGCCGAGGTGGGCACCCTCGACGCCGCCAACGCCTTCAAGCTGGCCGTGAAGGACGCGGCAAAACCGGCGAAGGCGTAACGCACACGGAGGAACGGCGATGGCATTCACTTCGTTTACGAGCATCGACGAGTTGGCGAAGAAGTACGGCATCACCTTCCGCCGGGAGGCGTTCGTCGTCCCGGTGGCGGGCGTCACGGGTGGGGCGGGGTATCTCGAAGAGTTGGAGTTGACGCTGAGCGAGGTGCCGTTCCAGCGGTCGGAGAGTTTCACGTGCGAAGCGCTCATCTACCCCACACTGCGGGAGGTGTGGAAGGCGTTTCGGGCGACACTCACGCTCCTCAGCCACGAACCGCTCGTGGCCGATGCCGACCTCCGTGGGGAGGTGGACTACCTGGTGTGCCGTCGGTCCTCGTTCGGCCCGCTCATCTCCGACATGCCCATCCTGATGGTCGGCGAGGCGAAGAAGGACGAGACCACCGCCGGCTGGAACCAGGCCCTCGGCGGAATGATCGCCGCCCGCAAACTGGACGGCGACTCCGGCCGCACCTTCTTCGGGCTGACGACGAACGGACTCGCGTGGACGTTCGGCAAACTGGAAGGGTCCACGTTCACCCTCGACCCCCAGGTGTTCGGCGTCCGAGACACGACCGAACTGTTCGGCGCGCTACACTTCGTCTTCGCCGCCTGCCGCGACCAACTGACGACGTAGTACACCCGGAGGAACCCCAAAGGCGTTCTCGGCGTTCGGCTCACTGGAAGACGTGGTGACGAAGTACGGCATCGGCTACCGGCGGGAGGCGTTCGTCACCCCGGCGACCGGCCCGCCGTTCGCCGACAGCTACCTGAGCGAACTGGCGTACACCCTGGAATCGGTCCCGTTCCAGCGGTCCGAGGGGTTCGTGTGCGAGGCACACAGCTACCCCACCCTTCGCGACGTCTCGAAACACGACCGGGATCACCTCACCCTGCTCAGAGCCGGTTCCTGAAGGTGGGTTGACGCGGCCGTCTGGGGTTGGCATTTTGGCCCTCGGTCGGTCCCCCTGACAAC
>JANNQE010000389.1:0-35634 GCA_031441625.1 Planctomycetia bacterium | reverse complement strand
AAGCGGCTCAGGTCGTGGTCGTCCACGGGACTCCCTCCTATCGCGAAATGCCAGTCACACGTCCACAACACCCTACCGGACCAGTACTACCGCTTACAACACTAACCTGACACCACCGAGATCGTCGCACAGCAGGCTTTTCCGGGGCGTTTCTTCCGCCCCCAGGCCGGGCCGGGTGAAGGATGTGTGCCACCTGGTCGGGATCGTGCTACCTGCGTAGCGTGGGGCGATGTGGCGGCCGACTACCAGCACGCGCCGGCCGCAGTGAGCAGGGCGGTCATCACGTCCGGGGCGGAGAGCCACTTGCGGACGATGGCGAGCAGGCGGGGCATGGTGGTTCACTTCCTCGGCGTGGTGGCGGGGGCGGGTTGATCGTTCAGCCACACGGCGTACCCCTTCGGCACGCTCGCCATGGCCCCCCATGCCGCCTCTCTGGTGGCGAACTCGCCCACCAGTTGCCACCGACGCGAACGGGGCGGGCGGGCGTACAGCTTCACCGGCTCGCGGGCGGTCGTGGTGTGCTTCACGCTTGCACCTCCCGTGCGTCGAGGGTGGCCAGATGGTCGAGCAACTTCGCCCGCTGCCCGCCGTGGGTGCCGGCCAGTTCGGCCCCCGGCACGAACTCGTCTTCGCCCTGAGAGAGCAGCCACGCCACCGCCTGGGCTTCCGTCCACCCGGCACGCTTGACGGCGTCGAGGCAGGCGTCGGTGTCTCTCAGCGGGTCGGCCGGGGGTGGCGTGCTCGGGGTCTTCTTGCCACGGCGACGGGGGGCAGGCTTCGGGGTGTCCCTTATCTCACAGGTGGGTTGAGCCTCTTCGGCGGGAATTAGCTTTTCGCCCACGGTTTCCCGAAGAGGCTCAACGGTTTGAGGGGTTGAGCCTCTTCGGGCAGGCTCAGCACCTTGAGCCTCTTCGGGCCGAACAGGCTCACCACTCCGAAGAAGCTCAACCCCTTCCACCCCTTGAGCCTCTTCGGGAATCTCAGCGGTATTGCCCGGTTTTTGCCCTTCTTCCTCCCGAAGAGGCTCAGCCTCTTGTGAGATAAGGGGGAGGTCGGGGGTGGTGGCGGGTTGAGCCTCTTCGGGCGTGGGGAACTGCCAGTCCTCGCCGATGCCCCACCAGTAGGGCGGCGGCTTGCCCGGCTCGAACGTCTTGCTCTCCGGCTTGCCGGTGATGCCGGCCTCCGTCTTCGCACGCTTCACGGTCGCCCAACTCAGCCCGGCCGCGGCGGTCTGCGCTTTGATGTCGTCGAGTGGTCGCGGCTTGTCGGCGAGTAGTAGGAGCAACAGTTCGCCCGCCTCCTTCCGCTCGCCACCCGCTCCGCTCGTTCCGCCCGCCCGCTCGCCCGGCCCGGCCGTTCGCCCGCCGAGGCCGACGAAGTCGTTGGCGTCCCCCTCCACCGGGTCGGGGCACCAGCACACTCGCGGTTGATCACCCGCCCCGGCCACTTCCACCTGCTCCACGGTGTACGCCAGCCCCGCCGGGGTCATCGCCAAGTTGCACTTGCCCGGCATGAGCAGGCGGCGTGCCTTGTCGTCTGGGTCGCCCACCAGGTGCTGCGTGGCGCGGCAGAAGGTGGAGAACGCCCGACTGCCGAGGATGGCGTCGTCGGCGAAGGCGTTCATGCTGGACTTGTTGACGTGGGCGATGAACACGACCGCGAACCCGCGTTCGGCCGCAAGCCGGGCGATGCCGTCGAGGGCCTCCCTCACTTCGTTGTCGCGGTGGCTGTCGGTGCCGCTGCCGAGGTAGCTGCCGATGGGGTCGATGATCACCAACTTCAGCTCGGGAAATCTCTCCACCGCCTCGGCGATGGTGTCCATTCCGGTCTTCAGGTCGATGGACTTCCGCACCTTCTTCCCGCCCGGCGCGTCGGCCACCACCCCGCGGAGGAAGTGAACCCGGGTCAAGTCGGCACCCGCGGCCATGGCACGCGGAACCAGCGTGTCGCCCGGGTCATCTTCGGCCGACAGGAACAGCACGTCGCCACGGGGCGACTGGTGCCCGTCCGGCCAGTACCTGCCCCGGCTCACGGTGGCGGCCATGTCGCACAGCAGCAGCGTCTTGCCGAGGCCGCCGCGTCCGGCGACCAGCGTTCCGCGGCCGATGGGCACGCGGCCGGTCCAAAGCCACTGGACGAACTCCACCTTCACCTGGGCGGCGCACAGCAGTTCGGGCATGAACCGCCCGCCGGCTTGCTGCGCCTGCTTGTGCCCCTCAGATCGCTGTTGCCCGCCGCTCGCTCCGGATGACGAACCGCCACCCGTGTACTGTCCGCTGAACGTCCCCTTCGGCCCGCCGGCCATGGGTGGGTCGTAGTGTTCGGGCAAAGGCTTCCCCACCTTCGCCTTGAACGCATCCCACTTGTTCCCGGCGCACGAGTTGTGCGAGCAGTTGAAGCCGACCGCGCCGGTCGGGTACTGACAGGCGTAGGCGTCCGTGCCCGTGTGGCTCGCGTCGAACGGGCAGGCGATCCGCCACCGCGTCTGTCCCTTGTCGCCCGTGTTGGTGCTCAACACCTCCACGCTGAAGTGGCTCAGGTATTCCGGCACCAGCAGGCGGTGGGTGTACTCGCCGGTGCCGGCGGTGCTGCCGGCCGTCGCCGCCTTCTTCTTGTCGTCGGCCGCGGTGGCGGCCAGAGCCTCGAGCAGTTCGTACGGCACCACCTGCATCGCGTCCGGCACGCTCAGCACGCGGCACCGACGGTGCGGCCGGTCGTCGGTGCTGTCGCCCTTGCGGTTCATGGTGCCCGGCACGCGGACGATGCGGCTCGGGTTGTGAACGGTGGTGTCGATGTGGGCGGCGTCGGTGTCGAACGTGTAGGCCAACGCCTTCAAACACTTCACCACGGTGCCGCCGTCGTCGGCCGGCTCTTCGATGCGGAACAGCAGGTAGGTACCGCTGCCCGAATCGACCACCATCGGGTCGGGCCACCCGGCACACTTCAGGTGCTCGGCCACCGCGTCGGCCACGGCGCGGGCCTCGGCCTTCTCGGCGTCGGTCGCACAGATGCCGCTCGGCCGCTCCGGGTCGATGTCGAGGAACAGCCACCGCCGACCGATGATGTCCTTGTCGGTCGTCGATGCGGTGGACTTGTCGCACCGATTCTTGCACCGGGCGAGCAGTGCCGGGTTGACCGGGTTGAGCGTGAGGTACACGCCCGGCGCGGTGATGGTAGCGGTGTCATGGGTGAGCTTCGCCGGGTCGTTGTAATACCCGCCCATGGTGGCGGTGTAGCCGCGTCCGGCATCGGCTTTGGGCGCCCGCAGTTCGGCCACCTGCCCGCGGGGGAGCAGGTGGCTTAGGGCCAGTTCGTTCAACCGCTTGTCTTGGGGCTGTTCGCTGCCCATAATGTGAATGCCTCTTGTGTTGGTCGTCGGTGCTTGTCTTGCTGTCGAAGTGCTCGATGCCCGCGTGCTGGTCACACGCGGGCATCGTCGTTTACGCTCCCATCTTTTCCAGTTCGGCATCGGCCCGCTTTTGCGCCTTCTTCCGCTCGCTCGGCGTGCGGGTCGGCGGGCTGGTGTCGGCGTCACCCACACTGGCCGATAGCCGTGCCACATAGCGGGCCAGCGCCTCGCGGGTGGTCATCACACGGCTACCCATGCGGTAGAACTCCAGCTTCACCCGCCGGCCGTCGGGCGTGCGGGTGCCCTTGGTGCACCAGTGATAGACGGTCGCGGGGTTGACGGTGGCGGCCCCGCGTGCGCCCGGTATCTCACGGGCGACGGCGGCGATGGGGAGGGGAGTCTCGTTCAACAGATCGGCAGACATGATGGGGCTCGCAAGGGGGCTAGGCGGGATGAGAGCGTCTCAGGTACGGGCTTGCTCACGCAACGGCTGGGCGCGACGGCCGACGGTGTTTCCGGGCGGTCGATGTGCGGGGAGAGTCAGTTGGCGGCGGGCAGCTTCGAGTTGATCCAGGATTCGAGCTGCTTGCGGACGAACAGCACCCGCCAGCCGACCTTGATCCGCCCGACGGGTTCTCCCGCCAGGGCAAACCTTTCGAGCGTCTTGTGGCTCAGCCCGGTGATGCGCTCAGCTTCGAGTTGATCGACTGTGATGCGGTCGAGGGCTTCGCCCTTCTCGGCCTTCGTGGTGAGGATGGACACGTTCGGTCTCTCTCGGAGTGCGGCAAACGGCCGCGGACACCAGTCACTATGCCGGCTGACGTGGCCCGAACGCGACAAGAAGTTTCTGGCAACGAAACCGCATTGAGAGCAGCACAGCGGTGTACAGTTTCGTGGGATGCCTCTGTTGCTGGCATCTGGACATCGGCGATTTGAGCAAGACTTCCAGGCGAATCGCGTCCGCCGAGGGTCGGCACGTGGCCCGAACACGACACCGAAATTCGGTCGGCACGTCTACCCGCTCACCAGGGGAGACCCATCAATGCCCGAAGTTGTGAGTCGCCGCAAGCTTTCCGACCGCGAGTGGGCGTTCCTGATCGAGTACTTGGGGAATGGGCGGAACGCCACTCGGGCGTACCAGGCGGTCTACCCGAACAGCGGGTACGCGGCTGCCCGGGTGGGGGCGAGCCGGCTGCTAACAAAGGCTAACATCCGAGCGGAGGTGAAAAGGCAAACCCGCCGGCTGGAGCGGCGGGCCGGGGTGGACGCCGGGCGTGTGTTACGGGAGTGGGAGGCCCTGGCGTTCAGCGACCTCGGCGAGGTGATCGACTTCGAGGCCAGGGCCTTGCGTCGGCACCTGCACCCGACCGCCCGCAAGGGGATCGCCACCATCGAGTGCGTCACGACCGTGACCGGCGAGACGACCCGCACGACGCTCAAGGTGCGGATGCACCCGAAGGCCGACGCCCTGGACAAGCTGAGCCGGCACCTCGGACTGTACAAAGACCGGCCGGCGTTGGAGCAGGTGCTCGCCCTTCTGCCTCAGACCCTTCGAGCGACCGTGGAAGCCGAGTTGCTCAAGGCGACCGATTCGGGTCGTCAACCACCCTCACCCGCCCCGGAGGAACCCGCGGCCCGCCTTGAACACGACCCCGCGGTGGATTAACTGTCACCGGCCCGGCTTGCCCGCCCCACACATCGCCGGGTACGCCGTCGATTTCGGACCCCTTCTCCGGGTGTCCGGAAACTCCGTCTGAACGCACGAACACCCAGAATTTCCAGCCTTCGAGCCTCGCGAAAATCGGCATCAGTCGAGCCCAGTCGCATTGACCGTCACCACCGTCCGCTCGCCGCCCTGGAACCTTTCGACCGTGTCCACCGCCGCCCGCGCCGGCAGGCCGGTGGCCGGGGTCGACCACGCTCACCTCCGAGAACGCCTGCGGCAACGCCGCCCGCTGCGGGCGGCGGCGGCGGGATCGGCTCCGCGATCCGGACGACAGGCGGTGAAGGGTGCCCCTCTCGACTCACTCCGATGTCGGCCGCTTCACCACCGCCACCCTCACCCCGCGTCCCTCGACACTATCGCGGTCGGGCACCAACTCGGCCAGCCTCTTGGCATAGCGGGCGATCAGGTCGAGCGGCTCAAACAGGATGAGGGCGTGGGCACAGTCCATCAGGGCGAACGCCGAGCGGAAGTCGGCCGCCCGCCCCCACAGGTCGCGTCCGCGATGGATCACCTGGGCGGAGTGCTTGCGGCCGGCGTCCAGCGTGTCGTACAGGATGCGGGCCGCACCGGGCGACGGGGCGAGGTGGAAGGCGACGTTGTGCGTGGTCAACTTCACCGCCAGCAGGTCGAGCACCTTCCGCCGCACGAACCGCCCGTCGGCCGGCGTATAGCACGTCCCACCGGCGACCGCGACGACGAACGGGAATCGGCTCGTGGTGAACGGCGGCAGCACGAAGCCGTCGGCGTCGAACTGGTGGAGGGGCGGTGGGGTGTAAGCGGACATACGGGGTGGGCACCGGGCGGGCGGAATCAGACGGTCATCATGCCCACTGCTTGACACGTGTACGCAAGGTCAGTTGACCTTGCCAGGTCGGGCATCCGGTGATTCCCGGACAACGTCTGGCGTACAACGGGGTTTGGGAATGCCTCCGCACCCCTCGCCCCGTTACTTCACCTCCTTCAGCCAGATGGCAGCGACGAACCACTCCTTGCCGTCGATCCGCACCTTGCAGAAGTCTCGGTCCCGGTCGATCACTTCCACTTCCGTCGGTTCGGTCAGCAGCTTCGCGTCTCCCCGCTTCACCCATCGCTCTTGCTCCTCGGCCGACTTGGCGGCCGCCCCGGCGGCGTACTTCGAGGTGCCGATGATGATCGGCCAGTTCCGCCGTGGGGTGAGCGTGGCCAGCGGGGGTGGGGCCGTCTTCTCCGTCGGCAGCGGGGCACCCTGGACTGTCTTCGCCCCGGCGAAACCCACGTCGCTGGTGGCGGACTTCTCGGGTTGGGGAACGGGGCGGGATTCCGGCTCGGCGTCCTCCGGTTCGCGATTGCCGGCGTCCGGCTTCGCCGGCTTGATCCTGTCCGGCCGCTGCTCTCGTGGGGCGACGGCCACCGGCGTTGACTCGTCGGCGATGGTGGGGGTGGGTGTTGTGGCGAGCGTGGATCCCGCGGACCCCACCACCACCGCCATCACGAAGAAGCCCACAACTGCCAGAAGGACCGCCCCGACGATGCCGAGCAGGATCCACCCGAACACCCGTGCCGGGTTCGGCGGCCCGTCGCAGGAGTACCCGCACCGCTGGCACAGCCAGACCGGGTCGTGGGTGATGCACAGGATCGCCCACATCGGCAGCCACCACCCGCCGCACAGGAAGATCGACAACAGCAGGTGCAACACGTGGTTGATCGCCCTCGCCCTCGCCAGAACGGGTACGCCACAGTCCGGGCAGAACACCCGCGATTCGATGTACGTGGCCATGTGGTTCGACTCTGAAGAGGGGGGTAGGCTGCGACGCCCAAGGTTTTCGCCTTGGGCGTTCTGGGTGCCAGCGGGTGCGGTGGCGGGCGAACGGTATTCGAATACCACACGACGCCGGCCGCACGGACGCGGTAACTACTCCGCGTCGGACCCGACATGGGAAAGTGTACGACACGGTCAGCCGAGTAGGCGGGCGACCTCGGCGGCCATGCGGCCGTCCGCCGACTTGGCGTAGTTCTGGGTCATTGCGGGGGCGGAATGGCCGAGGGTGGCGCGTGCCTTCTCCAAGTCCATCCGCTCGGCGATCTCGGCGGCGGCGGCGTGCCGTAGTTGGTTCCCGGACCACTCCGGCAGCGGGTCGTAGTTGTCCTCGCCCGCCAGTCGTGCCCGCCGCTCGTTCGCCCGCCCTACTCCTGCCTTGATGGCGTGGGTGAAGGACGACGTGGTGTACCGCCCGCCCGCCCGCCGCTTCGGGTCGGTCGCCTTCACCTTGCGGTCGCCGCCGCTCCCGCCCGCCCGGGCCGCCCGGTCGGCCTTCTGCCGCTCCCGCAGTTCGGCCACCGACTCCCGCGGGTTGAAGCAGTACGCCTGCGGGTCGCCGGTCAGGAACGGCGTCAACACAGCCTGGGCACGCGGGCCGAACATGACCACCCGCAGACGGCCGAGGTGCTCGCACTTGTGCCGCGACGGGGTGTACGTCCACACGCTGCCGGACGTGTCCACGTCGCACGGCCGCAGTCGCACCACCTCGCCCGGCCGCATGCCCGCCAGTCGCTGGAGTTGCACCATCGCCCGCACCACCACCGACAGGTGCGGGAGGGTGTCGGCCACCACCTCGTCCGGAACGGCCGTCACCCTCTCTTTCTCCCGCGCCTGCGACCGCCCTTCCTTCAGCGGGGCGACCGCCGACAGGGCGGTCAGGGTGGCGGGTGCCACCAGCATTTCGGACACGCCCCACTTGAACGCGCGGCGGATGCGGGCCACCTGCTTGTTGATCGTCGTGCGGCACCAGTCGAGGGCGACCATGCGGTCCCGCACGGCCACCATCGCCCGCGGGGTGAACTCGTTCACGTTGACGTGCCCGTGGGTTTGCCGCAGCACCTTGATGGCGTCCTTCAGCGGGTGCATTTCGCCCGTCGGCTTGCCGTCCTTGACGTAGTAGGTCTGCGCCCACTTGATGAAGGCCAAACACAGTTCGGACACGGTGGCGGACTCGCCGGGGTCGGCCCGACCGCTCGCCAGTTCGGACAGGACGCGGGCGTGCTCCAGTTTCGCCTCTTTGCTCCCCCATCGTCCGAGACAGATCGACCGCCGGCGGTCGGTCACGGGGTCGCGGAAATCGCAGTAGGCGGAATCGCTCGGCTTGTGATAGCGGACGGTCGGAACGGTGTTCCTGGGACGTGCCACGGGGTCGCCTCCGTGGTTTTGCGGTACTTACCGCAAAACCGGGGGAACGGCCGCCGCGCCTCTGAACGCCAGAGGGTAAGCAAAAGTGCTTCGGCAGAAGGGTTTCCGTCGTCTTCTTCAGTCGGGCTGACAGGATTCGAACCTGCGACCTCTTGGTCCCGAAGCATTCAGCGGAACGACCGTCAGATTGGCGATAAAGGCCGTGTTCTTTAGGTACTTTAGTTCCTTGGGATGGTATGGCAAGACGTGGCGAACAGAGGCAAAGGATGGCGAACAATGACGGTACAAGAGGGGATTTCACGGTACACCGACGGTACAGTTCGCTCCGAACGTCGGAGTAGCGACACGGCAGCGGCGGGCCTGCCCACATGACTCGCTGCCAGCCGCGTAGTGAGGCGAAACCTGGAGGGGATTGGGTTCTCAATCAAGGGACTCGCCGGAGTGATGGTGATAAAGGGGCGAGCCGGGGAAGCCTGTCGCCCGACGCCTCCTCGCCCGCCGCCAGCGTGGCTGAGACACACATCGACACCCAGCGGAAGAACTCCCGGAGCGAGCCGGGCTGAGCGGGGTCCACCACCACTACGGTGTCGGCGACTTGTGTCAGCGAGTCCACATCGGCCGACGCCCCGACCGCTGCCGCGATCGCACGCCCCGCGTTCAGCGCCTTCAAACGCGTGGCCGGCGTGCTGATGGCGGTGGCGAGCGGGTGTAACGTCGCATTCCCGCTGCTGCTCGGCACACTGGTGGACACCGCCAAGCACGGGGTGGACGGCGAGGACATCCTCGGCTCGGCGCTGGGCATCCTTGGTCTGATCGCCGGGCTGTACTTCGTCCGCGAGGTGATTCAGGTAGTTCGCCGGTCGTTCGTCGAGGCGGCGTGCACCAAACTGGAGAGGCAACTCACCGTGCGAGTGATCGCCCACACCATGCAAGCGGATCTGGCCGTACTGTCGGCGGAGAAGGTGGGCGCTTTGCAAGGGCGGATCGGGCGGAGCGTACTCGGGGGGGTTCGGTTGGTGCGGCTCGCTCTGCTCGACTTTTTCCCCTCTGCTCACCGGCGTGTTCGCCGTGATCGCCGCCCTCACCAAGCAGCCGATCCTGGCGGTCGTCATGCTCGGCGTCATCCCGGTGTCACTCCTCCTCACCGCCCGGCAGTTGGCCTCGCAAAAGGGGGTGCGGCTGCGGCTCATGCGGGGGCGGGAGCAGATCGACGGGACGGTGGTGGAGTTGTTCGGCGGGCTAGACTACATCCGGGCGGCGCACACCGAGCAGCACGAACTGCAGCGGCTCGAAGCGGCCAGCCGCGACCTGCAGCGGCAACAGCGGCGGCACCACTTCGAGATGAGCCTTTACGGGGCGGTGCGGGCGTTGAACGAGGGGCTATTCCACATCCTTGTGTTGGGTATGGGCGTTTACTTGGCGACGAGCGGACGCATCACCTACGGCGACATCCTGACCGTGTCCATGCTCTTCCTGAGTGTCATGGCACCACTGAACGAGATTCACCGTGGGCTGGACGAGGGGCACGAGTCCGCCCTCCAGGTGGGCGACCTGAAGGCCCTGCTCGAACAGCCATCGTGCCAGTCTTACGCCCCGCCCGACCACGCGACGCCGGGTCTGGAGACCGACCGTCCGCTGCTCGAAGCCGAGGGTCTGATCGTCGAGTACCACACCGCTTCCGGACCGAAGCGGGCGGTGGACGGCGTCAGCTTGTGCATCCGGCACGGGGAGACGATCGGGTTCGCCGGGCCGAGCGGGTGCGGCAAGACCACACTGCTGCGGGTGATGCTGCGGCTCACCCACCCGACCGCCGGGGTGGTGCGGGTGGGCGGGGTGGACTTGCAGAACGTTTCCCGTGCAGACATCGCCGGGTTGATCGGGTACGTCGGCCAGAACCCGTTCGTGTTCCACGGCACCATCGCCGAGAACATCGCCTACGGGGTGAGCGGGGCGACGCGCGGGCAGGTCGAACACGCCGCCCGTCGGGCAAACATCCATGACGAGATTTTGGCCATGCCCGGCGGGTACGACGCGGCCGTGAGCGAACGCGGCTCGAACTTGTCCGGCGGGCAGAGGCAGCGGATCGCCCTCGCCCGCATTTTCTTGAAGGACCCGCCAGTGCTGGTGCTGGACGAGAGCACGTCGGCCCTGGACACCATCAGTGAGCGGCGGGTGAAGGAGGCCATCGACCTCGCCCGCAAGGACCGCACGGTGCTCTTGGTGGCCCACCGTCTGAGCACGCTGAAGGACGCCAACCGCATCCTGGTGTTTCGCGACGGGCGGATTGTGGAGGAGGGGCGATATGACGACCTGTGCGGCGGCGACGGGGTGTTCGGCGAACTGGTGCGATCCGCGGAGATGGTGACCGTGCCGGGGTGACAAAATGGTGAACCCCGGCAGTCATGCCTGGGTTTGCGTACCTAACTTCGCTCGGCGACTGCCGGGGTTCACTCCACATCACCGGCGGGTGTCCCGCCGGGTGTGCAAACAACTGACCGGGACAGGGGACGACGGAAGTAATCGCAACAGCTTGCGTTGAACCTCCTCGATCGGCCGCAAGCCGGCTCGGTCGTCGGCGATCGCCTCTTCGTCGTCGGCCGCTTGCAGGAATTCGTTCTCGGTGTCCACGCTGGTAATGTAGGGGGAATAGAGTTCGACTTCGGTGGTCATCGGTGTTCGCACCTCGGAGGTTCTTTTGAGAGGTGGCCATCCCCACAGCATTTCGCGCGCCGCCCGTGGCAAAAGCGGTGCGTTCCGGGCGATTTCATGACCCCACGGTGTTCGGCACTTCTCGCTGGGGTTGGTCATGGTCCACCGTTTGCCCCCCGCCGCGCACCACCGCTCCCATTTCCACCACCACTCGATGCTCGCCGCCGGCGTCATGGATCGGAATTGAGGTGGCCTCAACGGCCGCCCCGTCCACGGTCA
This sequence comes from Planctomycetia bacterium, assembly GCA_031441625.1. Lineage (GTDB taxonomy): Bacteria > Planctomycetota > Planctomycetia > Gemmatales > Gemmataceae > JALHQU01. The sequence continues at coordinate 24,468 of JANNQE010000389.1, read as the reverse complement.
CCCGCATCACCCCGCGGTTCACTCGCTCCGTGTTCCTCACCTCCACCAAGTACACCGTTTTGCCGAATCGGTAGCGTACCGTGAACTTGTCCCACACCCCCGGCACGCACGGGTCGAAGTGCAGAGTGTTCCCCTGACGGCGGATGCCGAGTAAATCTTCCAACCCCACGCGGTGCAGCCAGCCGCTCGACCCGGTGTACCACGTCCACCCGCACCGGCCGACGTGCGGCGGGCACGAGTACACGTCGCCGGCGAGCACATACGGTTCGCCCTTGTACACATCCGGTGCGGTGCGGATGGGGTTGAGAAGGTCGAACGCGGCGTGGGCGTCGTCCCCGTGGCCGAGCATGGCGAGTGCCTTCACCGTCCACGTGGCCGCGTGCGTGTACTGGCCGCCGTTCTCCCGCACCCCCGGCAGGTAGCCCTTGATGTACCCCGGCCGCAGCGGGCCGTTGTCGAACGGCGGGTCGAACAGCAGCAGCAGGCGGTCTAGGCGGCGGACGAGCAGGTGGGACACGGCGTCCATCGCCGCGGCCGCCCGCTCCGGGTCGCCCCCGGCGATCACCGCCCACGACTGGGCGATGCTGTCGATGCGGCACTCGTCGTTCGCCTGCGAGCCGAGCGGGGTGCCGTCGTCGAAGAACGCCCGCAGGTACCACTGCGCGTCCCAGGCGTGCGCCTCGATCGCTTCCCGCAGCCGGCCCACCCGCTCGCGGCACGTGCGGGCGTACTCCGCCTCCCCCCGCCGGTCGGCCAGCTCCGCGAACCGCCTCAGCACGAACACCTGGAACCACGCCAGCCACACGCTCTCGCCCTTGCCGGCGGCCCCGACCGTGTTCATGCCGTCGTTCCAGTCGCCCCCGCCCATGAGCGGCAGGCCGTGCGCGCCCACCCGGTCGCCGTGGTCGAGCGCCAGCCGGCAGTGGTCGAACAGGGTCGCGGTGCGGCCGGTCACGGTGGGGACGCCCATCACCGAGTGCTCCCCCTCCTTCCGCAACGGGAAGTCGAGGAACGGGGCCTGTTCGTCCAGCACGGCGGCGTCGCCGGTCACCTCGACGTACTGGCAGGCGGCGAACGGCAACCAGAGGAAGTCGTCGGAGTAGTCGGTCCGCACCCCACTCCCGCTCGGCTCGTGCCACCAGTGCTGCACGTCCCCCTCGTGGAACTGGCGGGCGGCGGCGCGGAGCAGGTGCCCGCGGGCCTCGGCCGGGCGGGCGTGCAGCAGCGCGCACACGTCTTGCAACTGGTCGCGGAACCCCCAGGCCCCGCCGCTCTGGTAGAAGGCCGACCGCCCCCACACCCGGCACGAGAGCGTCTGGTAGAGTAGCCAGCGGTTCATCAGCACGTCGAACGCCGGGTCGGGGGTAGCCACCTGCACCGCGTCGCACACCTCGTTCCACTGGCTGAAGACCGCCGCCAGCGCCCCCTTCCAGTTGGTGTACAGGCGGATGGCGCGGCGGACCGTCTCCTCGTCGGCCGCCTGGCCGAGGACGCACACCACCGTCCGCTCCTCGCCGGCCGCCAGCGTGACCGTGCCCCGCAGGGCGGCGCACGGGTCCAGGCCCGGCCCGACGCGGCCCGACAGCCCGACGCGGCCGAACGACGCCGGGGCCGCCAGGGTGCCGTTCCGCCCGAGGAACTCGGCCCGGTCGCCGGTCACCGTCCGCGGGCGGAGCGACACGTCCGCGTACGCCACCCGCCCGCCGAAGTCCGGGTGGTACGGGTTGCGGGCGAATACCGCTCCCGTTTCCGGGTCGGTGGTCGTCACCACGTGGGCGGCGGTCGCCTCGCGGGTGGTGCCGAGCACCCACTCGGCGTAGTAGGCGATGCCCAGCCGGCGGGTGCGGCGGCCGGTGTTCTTCAGCGTCAGGACCGACACCTTCACCGCGTCGTCGGTCGGCACGAACACGGTCAACTCTTGTTCCAAGTCGCCGACGCCGCGGGTGAACCGGGTGTACCCGCACCCGTGACGCACCGTCGCCGGCCCGCCGCACGGCAGCGGGGTGGCGCTCCACACCGCGCCGGTGTCTTCGTCCTGCAGGTAGACCACGTCGCCGGGGGGGTCGCCGACCGGGTCGTTGCTCCACGGGGTCAGGCGGTTCGACTGGCTGTTCCCGGCCCACACCATGCCTCCGCCCGACTCGGTGACGATGATGCCGCCGGTGGGGTTGGAGATGACGTTCGCCCACGGCAGCGGCGGCACCCGATCCCCGCGGACGAGGTACTCGCGGCCACCCGGGGCGAACCCGCCGTACCCGTTGTCGAAGAGGAGGTCCCCCGTCGGCGGGGCGGTGACGGCGTGCGGCGTGCGGGTGAGCGGTTGCCGACGGCCGGCCGGCCGGCGGACGGGCGGATGTGCGGCTTCGGCCTGAGACGCCAGCGGGCCGCTGCGGTCGTCCAGCACCACCCGCGAGGCCGTCAGCAATAGGGTGCGTTCGGGGGCGGTCATCTGCCACCCCTTCCGCACGAACACCCCGGCCGGGCGATCAATCAGTTCGCCCCGCCCGGCGGCGCGCACCGCCTCGACCGTCTCCGTGTGCAGTTGGTCTAGGTAGCCGCCGGCGTTCTCCAGCAGGACCACCAGATCGACCGCCAGCCCCTTCCCCTGCCAGAAGGCGTGAGCTTGCAACACCCGCCGCACGAGCGGCAGCCCGCCGGGGCCGTGGACCCGCACCACCAGAATCGGCAGGTCCCCCGAGATGCCGAACGCCCACAGCCCGCTCTGGCCGAGGCGGTTGGCGGCGAGCACGTCGGTCGGGGCGCGGAGCGGGCCGGTCGGGTACAGCAGGTGCCCGCCGAGCCGCTGGAACAGGTTCACGTCCTCGGCCTTCAGGTTCAGCCGCTGGGCTTCGATGCGGGCGTGCGCCCAGGCCAGGTCGAACGCGTGGGTGACGGCCGCCAGCGTGTCGTACCGGTCGGCCATGGCCACCGCGTCCTCGCGGGGGGCGGCGTACCCGGTGGCGAACGCCACCACCGCCCGCCCGGCGGGAGCGAGGGTGACGGCCCGCCGCAGAGCGAACACCGGGTCGAGCACCGGGCCGACGGTGTTCGAGAGGGTGGTCACGGTCGGGTCGAGGGCGGCCGGGTTCGCCGGGGTGCGGCGGCGACCGACGAACCGCATGCGGTCGGTTTCGTAAGACACGCCGGAGGTCGGCTGGTCGGTGGACAGGACGTGAACGGCGAACGTCGGCGACTGGTCGGCCGACCGCGGGCGGCGGCGGGACAGCACCGCGTTGTGTTCGGGCAGCCACTCGGTTTCGAGGAACAGCTTGCCGAACGCCGGGTGCGCCAGGTCGGCCGCGTGCGGGTTCAGCACCACCTCGGCGAAGCTGGTCACGTCCAACTCGACGGTGGTGTCGCCCAGGTTGACGAGCGTCAGCCGCCGCACCTCGCAGTCGTCGTCCGGGGCGACGGCCACTTCGAGCAGCGTTTCCACCATCCCGTCCACGCGGCGGAACTCGGCCTTGTCGAGGGCGAAGATGACCTCGTACCGGCTCGTCGGCCGGCGGACCGGCTGGTGCCCGGCCGACCACACCACCCCGCCTTTGACGTCCCGGATGTACACGAACGTGCCGTCGGCGTCGGCGGTGGGGTCGGCCCGCCAGCGGGTGACGTCGGTGCCGTTCCACCGGCTGTACCCGCCGCCGGCGTTGGTCACCATGACCGCGTACCGGCCGTTCGAGAGCAGGTGCGTCCGCGGGGTCGGGGTGTCGGGCGAGGTGAGCCGCCGGCGGGTGGGCAGGTTGCCGGCGTCGGTCGCCCGCGGGGCCATCGCCGCTTCGTCCGCCGGCACCTCCGGGGCGTCGTACGGCACCCGCTCTTCGAGCAGCAGTTCGGTCGCCCGCACCGCCGGCTCGGCCCGCAGCCACCGCCGCACCAGCCCGCCGGTCAGCCGGTTGACGACGGCCACGAACCCCATCCCCTGGTGGTGCGCGCCATGTACGACTTCACCACCGTCGGCGTGCCGTCCCGCCCGACGCGGTCGGGCGAGTAGTCGATCGCCTCGAAAAAGCCGAACGGCCCCTCGCCCCCCGCCGCCCGCAGCGCCGCGAAATTCTTCACCGCTGCCGCCGCGTCTACGTCCACCGCCATGAGGGTGGCGTAAGGCGCCACCACGCGGTCCCGCTCCAGCCCCCGCTTCAGGCCCAGCCCCGGCACCCCGAACGACTGGTACTGGTACACCTGGTGGGCGTCGAGCAGGGCGAACCCGGACTCCGACACGCCCCACGGCAGCTTCAGCTCCCGCCCGTGTTCGACCTGCCGGCGGACGGCCGCGTGCTGGGCCTCGTCGAGCAGCGACCCCGGCGGCGCCGGCAGGAGCAGCCGGGGCATCAGGTACTCGAACATGGTGCCGCCCCACGACACCAGCCCGGTGTCCGGGCCGGAGCGGAAGGCCAGCCGGCCGAGCTGGAACCAGTGCTTGCGGGACACCTCCCCGCGGGCCACCGCCAGGAAGCTGGTGATGCACGCCTCGGACGCGAGCAGGTCGTAGTGGTTCTGGTCGAGCCGGCCGGTGGTGGCGTTGTACCCGATGCTGAACAGCTCGCGGTCGGGGTTGTACAGGAAGCGGAAGCCCATGCCGGCGGCCAGCCGCTCGGCCCGCTCGGCGACGGCCAGGTAGCGCGGGCCACCCTTCGCCCGCAGCCCGTTCTTGAGTGCGAGCAGGCAGGCGAGCAGGTTGCCGCTGTCCACCGTCGACACGTACGCCGGCAGTAGCACCCGCAGGGTGTTCGTCTCGTACCAGTTGTAAAAGTGCCCTTCGTGGTCCTCCAGGCGGTCGAGCGTGTCGAACGCCTTCGTCAGCCGGTCGGCCGCCTCGTCCGCGGAAACCAACCCCATCTCGTCGGCCGTCAGCACCACCAGCAAGTACAGGCCGATGTTGGTGGGCGAAGTGCGGTGGGCGGTCACGCCGAGCGGGTACTCCTGGAAGTTGTCCGGCGGCAGCCAGTTGTCCTCGTCGCCGACGTGCGTGCGGAAGAAGTGCCACGTCTTCGCCAACACCGCCCGCAGCTCCTGCTCCTGTGTTTCGGAGAGCGGCGGGTCGGCCTGCACCCGCGGCTTGCTCACCAGGTACGCCACCACCGGCGAGAACAGCCACGCCAGCAGGAGCGGCCCGGCCACGATCAGGCTCCACGGGGCGAACGCCGCGAGCAGTACGACCGCCGCCATCGCCATCGCCACTCCCGGCCACATGGTCAGCGCGAACACCACCAGCCCTCCGCCCAGCCGCGATTCCGCCGCCGCCGCCGTCTCCCACTCCAGCATCCGCCCGCGGGAGAGGTACACGCGGTAGACCGACCGCACCACCGCGTCTACCGCCAGCCGCGCCTGGTCGGCGAGGAAGGCGAGTTGCAGCCCGGCCTGGGCGAGCGTATTCCCCAGATCGAACCGGGCTTGTGCGAGCGCCCCGCGGCGACCGGGGCCGACCGCCACCCGCCGGCCGCTGCCGAGGAGCAGCACCACCGCCGGCAGCAGCCACGGGGCGAGGACGAACAGCGTCCACCCCCACGCGGCCGGCACGAACAGCCAGCCGAGCACCAGTAGCAGGACCGCCGCCGGCGGCACCAGGCTCCGCCGCAGGTTGTCGAACACCTTCCAGCGTTCCAGCAGCGGCAGAGGGTTCGGCTGCCGGCCGGTCGGCGTCGGCACCGTCGGCCCCACCCACGGCAGCAGTTGCCAGTCGCCCCGGTTCCAGCGGTGCTCCCGCCGGGCGTAGGCCGGGTAGCGGACGGGGAAGCCGTCGAACACCTCCACGTCGGTGGCAAGCGCGCACCGGGCGTAGTTCGACTCGATCAAGTCGTGGCTGAGGATGTGGTTGTCCGGGAAGGCGGCCCCGGCGGTGGTGGCGAAGGCGTCCACGTCGTACAGCCCCTTCCCGCTGAACGTGCCGCGGGCGAACAGGTCCATGTACGTGTCCGACGCGGCCGCAGAGTACGGGTCCACGCCCGCCGACCCGGCGAACGCCCGCGCGAACCACGACTTGAACCCGACGCGGTAGAGGAAGCTGACCCGCGGTTGCAGCACCGCGTACCCGCCCTCCACCCGCCGCCCGTCGGCACTCAATCGCGGGCGGTTGAGCGGGTGGGCGAGGGCGGCGATCATGTTGCGGGCGGCGTCCCGCGGCAGCACCGTGTCCGAGTCGAGGGTCAGCACGAACCGCACCCGCGGCACTTCACTCTGCGGGTGCGACGTGTGCGTGTAATCGGTGTCCGTCTTGCCGCGGAGCAGTTCGTTGAACTCGTGCAGCTTGCCCCGCTTCCGCTCCCACCCCATCCACACATTCTCCCGCTCGTTCCACCGTCGCTTGCGATGGAACAGGAAGAAACGCGGCGGGCCGTCGCCGGCGTACTCGTTGTTCAACGCCCGCACGCCGGCCAGCAGCGATGCCACGCACGCCGCGTCGGTCGGCGTCGTCTCGCTGGCGGCGTCGGTGAAGTCGGTGAGCAGCGCGTACCGGAGCGCCGGGTCCGGGTTCGACAGGTGGTGTTGTTCCAGCTTCTCGATCAACTCGGCCGTGTGCTCCGGCTTGCCAATCAGCGATGGCACCACCACGAACGTGGCGAACTCCTCGAGGATGCCGGCTTTGAACTCGCGCCGGGCGAGCACCCGCGGGCGGACCATCCGGCCGACCGCCGCGTTCGTCAGCCCGACGCCCACCTCGGACGCCGGCAGCGCAGCCACTGCCAGCAGCCCGACGGCCAGAGGCCACGGCAGACCCCACACCAGCGCGGCCGCCACCGCCAGGGCCAGCAGGGTGAACCCGCCGAGCAGCCCGGCGTACACCAGCCCCGGCCGGGCTTCCAGCCACTCCCGCACCCGCACGCCGACCGCCGGCCGGTAGCCGAGCGAGCGGGCGAACTCGCCCCGCCCGTCTCCGATCAGCGGCCACGACACCTGTCCGCGAACCGGGTCGCCGGCGTGCCGGGCGGCGGACGAGACGGCGGCGGCGGCCACGTCCGACTCGGAGCGGTCGCACCCGCGGGCCAGCTCTTCGACCGCCCGCCGGCAGCGGTCGCGGGTGGGGAAGTCCTGGGCCGGGTAGATGCCGCCGGGGTCGCCGCCAAGGGTCGCTTCGACCGCACTGACCGTTTCGAAGAACGCCGACCAGTCGACGACGGCGATCAGTCGCAGGGTGGTGACGGCGTTGCCGAACGACACCTGCGCTGCCGCCTGGCGGATCGACTCGCGACGGAAGACGGCCGGCGGATCGGCCAGGTGCGTGGTCAGCCACTCCCGCACCGGCTCGGGGACGGGGTGGTCCTGCACCGCGTCCCAGGCGCCGGCGGCGAACGCGTCGCTCGGTGCGGCCGGCAGCCGCGGGCGCTTGCCGGCTTGCGCGGCGGCCACGGCGGCGACCGCCGCCCGCCGCTGGCCGACCGCGACCAGCAGTTCGTCCGCCCGCCGCCGCACCGCCTTCACCGTCGCCAGCCGCAGCAGCGTGGGGAACGCCCACAGCTCGCCGGTGGTGAGGGTGGCCACCTGCTGGTACGACCGCACCGCCGCGAGCAGGGCGTCCTCGGTCACCATACCGTCGCCCGCGTCCACCACCGCCTCGGCCAGTCGGTACGACCGCGGCATCCCGTTCCGGTCGGCCGGCAGTTGGCGGAAGAAGCGGGCGGGCAGTTGCGTCCGCACCTGCCGCACCGCCTCGTCGATCACGTAGTAGTTGTCGAGCAGCCACTCGGCCTCGGGCGGCATCGGCTCGCCGGCCGACAGGTGCGACAAGGTGCGGTGGGCGAGGCCGATGCGGCGATCGTCTACGCCCAGGCCGCGGAGGAGGTGGGTGCGAGCGGGCGGGAGGACGGTCAGGCTGTCGGCGGCGAGGGAGAGGAGCCGCTGGTGCAGTTTCGCGGGGGTGAACGTCTCACCGGGCATATTCACTCCCTTGGAATTCCGATCCGATGGGTTCGCATTCTGCAATTCTCGTGCCACTCTGACCTGGTTGCCGCACACACCCGACACCCAGACGGCTGGCCGGCTGGGCGGCGAACCGAACACCACGTTGAAGGGATGACTTCGCTCCGTTACCCTAATGTGAGTCCGCCCGCGCCTCACCTCCGATCTCGGAACCGCAAATGCGTGTCGCCGCGATTCCCCCGCCGTTCGCGGCCACACTCCTCCTCGCCCTCCTGCCGATGGCGGTTCACGCTGACGACGGTCTCGACTTCTTCGAGAAGAAAGTGCGGCCGGTGCTGGCCGAACACTGCTACTCCTGCCACTCGACCGCCAGCAAGAAGTCGAAGGGCGGGTTGAAGCTCGACGCCACGGACGCGATCCGCGCCGGCGGCGATTCCGGCCCGGTGGTGACGGCGAAGGACGAGAAGAGCCTGCTTTTGCTCGTGGTGACACACGCCGCCGACGTGCCCGCCATGCCACCGGAGAAGAAACTGACGGACGCCGTCATCGCGGACTTGAAGAAGTGGGTGGCGATGGGTGCCCCGCTTCCGGCCGGCACACCGGTGAAGCCCGCGAACGACGCCCGCAAGCACTGGGCGTTCCAGCCGGTCGCCGAGCGGACCGCGCCGAAGGTGTCCGACCCGAAGTGGCCGGTCACGAAGGCCGACGCCTTCATCCTTCACAAACTGGACGAGCAGAAGCTCAAACCCGCGGCGGCGGCGGATCGCCGCACGCTCGCCCGGCGAGTCTACTTCGACGTGATCGGTCTTTCGCCGACTGTCGAACAAGTCGAGGCGTTCGCCGCGGACACCCGGCCGGACGCCTACGAGCGGCTGGTCGATGAACTGCTCGCCTCCCCGCGGTTCGGCGAACAGTGGGCGCGGTACTGGTTCGACGTGGCCCGGTACGCCGAAGACAACTCCACCGGCGAGTCCACCTGCAAACCGCCGCGGAACCCGCACCACTACCGCGACTGGGTGATCGCGGCGCTCAACGCCGGCGTACCGTTCGATCAGTTCGTCCGCCTCCAGTTGGCCGCCGACCTGCAACCGGACCCCAAACCGACCGACCTCGCCGCCCTCGGCTTCCTCGGCCTGTCGCCGGTGTACCACAAGGAGCCGAAGCTCTCCAAAGACGTGATCGCCGCGTTCGTCGCCGACGAGTGGGACGAGCGGGTGGACGTCATCACCCGCGGCTTCCTCGGGCTGACCGTCGCGTGTGCCCGCTGCCACGACCACAAGTTCGACCCGATCTCGGCCAAAGACTACTACGCGATCGCCGGGGTGATGGCGAACACCCAACTGGCCGAGCGGGCGATCAAGCCGGAACCGGGCACCGACCCGTTCGCCTTGAACGCCGTGCGGGTGGAACTGCTCGACGCCACCCTCCGAGCGGGGTACGCGAAGGAGATGCGGGACACCGCCAAGAAGGAGAACCGGGACACGCGGTCGTTCGACCAGCAAGCGAAGGCGCTGGACGCGAAGGTGGAGGAGCTGAAGGCCCGCGAGAAGAAGCTGGACGCCGGGCCGCTGGCGAACGTGGTCCGCGACGCCGGCACGCGGGTGAACGGGGACGACCCGGCGTGGACGCTCATCGACTACAAGCCGGGCGAGTACGTCGATCTGCCGGTGTTCGTGCGTGGCGACCCGACGCGGCCGGGGGTCGTCGTCCCGCGGCGGTTCCTGTCCGCCCTGTCGCCCGGTGAGCCGAAGCCGTTCACGGACGGCAGCGGGCGGCGGGAACTGGCCGACGCCATCGTGACCGACGCGGCCGGGCTGACTGCCCGCGTGTTCGTCAACCGCACCTGGGGCTGGGTGTTCGGCCGCCCGCTCGTCACCACGCCGAGCAACTTCGGCCTCCTCGGCGACCGCCCGACGCACCTGGCATTGCTCGATGATTTGTCCGCCCGGTTCGTCGCCAACAAGTGGTCGGTGAAGTGGCTGGTGAAGGAGCTGGTGCTGTCTGCCGCGTACCGGCAGTCCAGCCACTCCGACACCCCACCGACTGCCGACCCGGACAACCGATGGCTGTGGCGTGGGCCCCGAAAGCGGCTGGAACTGGAGCAGTGGCGGGACGCGATGCTCCAGGTGAGCGGGCAACTCGACCTATCCGGCGGCGGGCCGTCGGACAACCTGGACAGCCCGCGGAGCGTCCGCCGCACGGTGTACGGCAAGGTGAGCCGTGACAAGCCGGCGGACATCCACCGGCTGTTCGACCTGCCCGACCCGAAGGGGCACGGGGAGAAGCGGGAGGCGACCACCACGCCGGTGCAGCAGTTGTACTTCCTGAACAGCCCGTTCGTGCGGCAGGCGGCCGGGGCGCTGGCGAAGGCGGCGGCGGGCAAATCGGCGGAAGAGGGGACGACGGTGTTGTTTCGCAAGGTGTACCTCCGCGACCCGACGACAGAAGAAGTGGCGGTGGCCGCGAAGCTGATCCGCCCGGCGAAGGACGGCGACCGGCCGGCGTGGGAACTGCTCGCCCAGGCGCTGCTGGCGAGCAACGAGTTTCTGTTTTCGGATTGATCTGTTGTAGCCGGCCTCTGTGATGCCGGTCCGGACCGGCCTCGCAGAGGCCGGCTACAAAAGTGAGGCCATGATGTTGTTTGACCCCTTCGCCCCGACCCGCCGGGCGATGCTTCGCACCCTGGGCGGCAGCGTCGGGCTGCTCGGGCTGGCCAGCTACTTGCGATCCGCCGACGTGCCTGCCGTGAAGCCCGCTGTCGTGCCGGGCAAACCCCATCACACTCCGAAGGCGAAGCGGGTCATCTTCCTGTTCATGGCCGGCGGGCCGTCGCACCTCGACCTGTTCGACCCGAAGCCGGCGCTGGAAAAGAACGCGGGCAAACGTCCCGGCAGTGCCGACCTGCGCACCGAGCGGATCACCGGCGGGCTGCTCCCGTCGCCGTTCAAATTCCGGCCGGGCGGCGAGTGCGGGTTGCCGGTGAGCGACCTGTTGCCGGAGATCCGCAAGCGGGCCGACGAACTGTGCGTGCTGCGGGCCGTCCACGCGATCAACCCGAACCACTCGCCCGCCGCCAACTTCCTGGCCAGCGGGCGGATCGACGCCACCCACCCCGGCGTCGGGGCGTGGGCGTCCTACGGGCTGGGGTCGGAGAACGCCGACCTGCCCGGATTCGTCTCACTCGGCGGCGGGTTCGGCCAGGCCGGGTTCGAGCGGGCCGGCTACCTGCCCGGTCAGTTCCAGGCGACGCGGGTGTCGGCCACCGCCGACGACCCGGAGAAGATGATTCGCCACTTGAAGAACCCGACCCTCAAGCCGGACGACCAGCGGAAGCAACTCGACGCGCTGCAAGCGTTCAACAAAGGCCACGCGGCGACGACCGGCGACGACCCGCAACTGGAAGCGCGGGTGCGGGCGATGGAGACGGCGTTCCGCATGCAGACGGCCGCGGGGGAAGCGTTCGACCTCCGCCGCGAGCCGCCGCGGGTGCGCGACGCCTACGGCCCTGGCGAGTTCGCCCGCGGCTGCCTGCTCGCCCGCCGGTTGGTCGAACGCGGGGTGCGGTTCGTGCAACTGTCCCTCGGCGGGTGGGACCACCACGCGAACATCAACGCCGAGTTGAAGAAGAAGTGCGACGAGATCGACCGGCCCATCGCCACGCTACTGACCGAACTGCGGCAGATGGGGTTACTCGACGACACGCTCGTCATTTGGGGCGGGGAGTTCGGCCGCACGCCGGTGTCGGAGAACGGCGACGGCCGCGACCACAACCACTACGGGTTCACCATGTGGATGGCCGGCGGCGGGGTGAAAGGCGGGACGACCCACGGCAGCACGGACGAGTTCGGGTTCAAGGCGGCGGACGGCAAGGTGTCCGTCCACGACCTGCACGCCACCGTCTTGCACCTGCTGGGGATGGACCACGAGAAGTTGACCTACCGGCACAGCGGCCGCGACTTCCGCCTGACCGACGTGAGCGGCCGCGTCGTCAGCGAAATCCTGGCCTGACGTGACCTCAGTCGGCGGCCTGCGGCCCGGCCCCGCCCATTCGACCCGGCCTCGGGCGGGGGCCTCGGACCGGCGCTCACCCGCCGGCCCCGGTGGTCATGTGAGATTCGAGACCGCTCGTCCGATTCGCCCGGCGATCGCTCGGGCGCGGACAGTTCGCCCCTTCCGTACAAGCACTCCTGAGGCCCATCATGCCGAAATTGCGGTCGCAGTTGTGGGTGATCTGCGGGGTGATCGTCGGCGCGACGGCGGTGTCGCTCTCATAACACCTGCAGCCGCCGATGAAACCCGCCGAGCCGAACTCCCTACGCGGGCTGGACGCCAACCTGGACATGCAATCGTCGGCCGAGTACCGGGCGTGTTCCCCCCAGGCGTTCGCACTGGCCGACCATCAGGTGGGGGCGAAGCTGGCCGCCCGCGGTGCCTGCGGGAAAGGGCGGCCGTCGTCCTCGACCTGGACGAGTCGGTAATCGACAACGGGGTGTTTCAGGTGCGGCGACTCCGGTCCGGCCGGTTCCCACCAACGGTCGAACTCGACCGTAGTGAACACCGCCTTCTGGCTCGGTGTGTGTGTCATCCCTCAGCTCCGGTGTGTCGTTTCGGAACGATTACGTGCCCGGTCTACAGCCAGTAGCCCCTCCAGGGATTGGCCCGAGTGCCACGCACTATTCCTCCCGACCTGAAAGCGAAATGGCCGCGGTTCTCCCAGCAGAAGTGCATTCGCTCAAGCCCGCACCCCAGAATGTAGATCGACCCGAGTCTTCCGTTCCGAACTGCGTGGAGCCCTCTGGATGACGCCGTACGATCGCCCCAATCGCTGCTGTCCGAAGTGTCAGACCTAGGGCTAAATGCTCCGAGCAAGAAAGAACGTGGAAGTGCCTGAGGGGAGTTTGTCGAGACCAAAACCGTTGCCGCTCCTGCGCGCACGAAGAGTGGGAGCGTATCCCCGCACCGCCGGAGAAGAAACCGGCGGACGAGGCGGCGTGATTAGCCCTTCTTGCGGATGACGACGTGGGTCGCGTGCGGCGTGCCGACCTGTTCGACGCACTCGTACCCCTGCGCCACCAGGTCCACCCCATCGAACAGCCGCTCGCCCCGGCCCAGCAGGACCGGGGAGCAGGCGAGGTGCATCTCGTCGATCAGCCCCGCCCGCAGGCCCTGCCGGATGGTGTCGACACCTCCGCCGACCCGAACGTCCTCCCCTCGCCTGGCGCAGTGCCGACTCGAACCCGTCCGTGACGAAGTGGAACACCGTCCCGCCGTCCATCTCCAGCGGCCGGCGCGGGTGGTGGGTGAGGACGAACACTGGGCAGCGGTACGGCGGGGTGTCGCCCCCCCCTTCCACGACTCGTCCGGCCACGGCCCGCGGACCGGGCCGAACATGTTCCGCCCCAGCGCCCACGCCCCGACGTTCTCGAACCCGCGGGCAGCGAACCGCTCGACCACCCCCGTATCCCCGCCCTCCTGCCCGAACATCTGGCGGAAGGTGCGGGTGGTGAACGCCCACCCGTGGAGCGCTTTCCCACCCACTCCGAGCGGGTTCTCCAGGCTCTGGTCCACCCCCGCCCCGAACCCGTCCACGGAAACGGAGAAGCTCTCGACGCGAACACGTTGCATGTGATGCTCCTCGATACGGGAAAAATGTCGCGCGTGGGCCAGTCGGTCACCGTGTCGGTAGGTCGTACTCGAACAGATAGAGGTGCTTCCCGCCGGTGATCTCAGTCGTCATCTTCCCGCTCAGGCCGGTCAGGTCTCCCGTGCCGGAGTCCGGCACCACCGTGACCGTCAAGGACGGCGTACCCCGGTTCATGATCCCGGTATGCATAAGCACGAAGCCGCCCGACTTCCCGCCCAGTGTCCCGGTGACCCGCTCGATCATGACGTACCCGGCCGACCCGTTGACCGCCGTCCCGGCCGCGAGCATCTCCCCGACACTCGTCGCCGCCGGTTCGCCGTGGAACGTCTTGCAGATCGAACGCCGCCCGAGCGGACTGCCCTCGGCCGTGTCGTGCGTCGGCAACCGCACCCTGCTCATCACGTTCACGTTGAACAGTTTCAGCCAGTCCTCGTCCGCGATGTCGGCGAACGGCTTGGCCTTGTAGATGCCCAGGTTGTTCACCAAGATGTCGGTCTGCGGCACCTGTTTGATGAGGGCCGCGCACCCCTCGGCCGTGCCCGCGTCCGCCACCACCCCTTCGGCATCACCCGCCCTCCGCACGATCTTGAGCGCCTCGTCGATCTTCGGCTGGGTGCGGCCGGCGACGAACACCTTCACCCCCTCGCGGGCGAGTTCCACCGCGATCGACAGCCCGATACCGTCGTCGAGCCGGTCATGATCGCGGTCTTCCCCTTGAGATGCAGTCCCTGACCGGCTTCCACGAGGCGAATTTTATGGATGGGGAGACCGTCACCCGCAACAGTGCGGCGCGCAAGTTGCGGATGTTTCTGCCGGCGGCAGCCATGCGCGTCGCCGTCCTCGGGATGGGAAACGTTGGTTCCGCCTTCGGCCGCCCTCAACATCGTCCGGCGTTCCGACGTGACGCCGGCGTGACGCTGATAGGAGCAACGACATGGCCAAGCAACTGGACGGGGTCCGCATCGCCATCCTGGCGACGGACGGGTTCGAGCAGTCCGAACTGGAGAAGCCGCGGGCGGCGTTCGACGCCGAGGGGGCGGACACGCAGGTGGTCTCCCCGGTGAGTCAGCCGAAGGGCTGGTCCGGCAAGGACTGGGGCAAGGCGGTCGCCGCGGACGTCTCCCTCGGCGACGCGAAACCGGACGACTTCGACGCCCTGCTCTTGCCGGGTGGGGTCTACAACCCCGACGCCTTGCGGATGATCCCGGCGGCGGTCGCGTTCGTGAAGGCGTTCCTCGACGCGGGCAAACCGGTTGCGGCCATCTGCCACGGGCCGTGGACCGTGGTCGAGGCCGGGGGTGCGAGGGGCAAGCGGATGACCTCATGGCCCTCGCTCAAGACCGACCTGCAGAATGCCGGGGCGGAGTGGGTGGACGAGGAGGTGGTGGTGGACGGCACCCTGGTCACGAGCCGCAAGCCGGACGACATCCCCGCGTTCAACCGCGAGGCGATCAAGTTGTTCGCGCGGCACCTGGTCGGGGCGTGAGATGCGGCACAAGCACCTGCGGTTCGACCACGGGTTCAATGTCGCCCTGGGTGATCGGCACTCGCAGGCCGCCCGGATGACGCTCGCCCCCGGCGAGACCGAGGGCGGGCCGGACCCCCCACCACGTTCCGGAGGTGCGGGAATGGTGGGGCGAAGACGGCCACCTTGCCGAGTCGGGATCTGGGCGAGCAGGTCGCGGACCGGGCGATTCCGCTGGTCCTCGAACTTGCCGTACTGATCCGGCGGCCAGCTCATCTCGCTCCCCGACTTCTTGAGCTCGATCGACTCGATCCCGCCGCCCCTCTTCAGGTTCTTGTCGAAGTGCGGCCTGACGCCGCCGAACGCCCTGCGGGTTGATGGCTCGTCCGTCCTGACTCTCAGACCGGATGAATCGCCAGCACGCTGCGACCGTTCGACCCGCCCCGGAAGCCGCGAATCCGGAACGTCACGGGCTGGCCGGCCGTCACGTGCACCTCGGCGACGGGCAGGATCTTGTTCCCGTTGAACGCCAGCGTGTCGCGAAGTGAGACGCGCTCGCTGAGGTGTGCCAGGCCCGACAAACGAACCGCGTTGATGACCCCGCCGGCCGTCGGCAGGACGCTCACCGCGATCTCGAACTCCGGGTCGATGAGGCCGTTGAAGTCCGCGTCGAAGACCTTGACCGCTTGAGAAATCGCTCTGAACGGGAGCGGGTGCAAAAAGTTGACGTCCTGATCCTGCCAGTCGTGGACCGGGAACGGGAGCTTGAACCCGTAGCAGTCGAACTCCACCTCGCCGAACGCGACGAACGCCTCGTACCGGTGCGGGATGACGCGGGTCCTCGCGTCGATGGCACCGGCCGCCCGAAGGGCGTTCAACGCGGGCACCTGGTGCTCGTCCAGCAGCCAGGTGTCGATCATCTCCGCGACCGCGACGTCCACCCGCTCGGGGAGCGACAGGGAGCGGACGTCGCCGCAGATGACCTCGACCACCCGTTCGAGCCCGTTCAGCGCGACGTTCGCGCGCAGCCGGTCCGCCGTGTCCTCGTCGCCCTCGACGGCGTACACCTTCCCCGCCCCGGCGGCGGCCGCGAAGAACGCGAGGATGCCGCTCCCCGCCCCGGCGTCCAGCACCACGTCACCCGGCTTGACCGCGCTCTCGATGGCCGCCCGGAACGCCATTGTGCGTTTCACGTCCCGCAGGCACAGCGAGGGCATCTCCAGGTGGGCGAAGAAATCCATCAGGGGTCAGTGCCATTCGTGTGTCAGAGAACGGACGGGGAGACCGGGTGTCACTTTATGGTACTTCCCCGAACGGGACCAAGAAGCGGCCGGTGCTCGGGGGATGCGAAGACGCGGGTGCGGGAGTCAATCGTCCGGCTGGCACCCTTCACGATCAGGTCCGGGGAGACCGCGGTGTCGCCGGTCGGTTTCTTCTGCACCGAGGCGGTGTGTGTGGTCGCGAGGACGGCGGCGGTGTCCGCCCAAGCGTACCGGGCGACAGCCCGACGTGCACGCCCACCCCCTTCCCGCGCAGCGGCGGCCAATTCCGGCCCGTCCCGTTTCACCCGGACGAATTGACGTCGCACATTCGCCCCCGCCGGCCGGGTTGAGTTGCACGCCCCCTGCGAAGTGTCGCACGCCCAGCCCGTTCGAGGGTGGTCGCATCCGCTAACTCCTGGCCGTTTCGTCCCAAACTCTTGCCAGCTCGACACCTCCGCCGCGGGCTGAGTGGCGGCACGGCGGGTGCTATGGGCGTCCACGTCTCCCAGCCAGCACGCGCACTACCGCCGTCGGATCACGGCGGCCACGGGCCGCCGTCAATCTCGACGGCGGTCCGGCGACCACACCGCCGGGTGTGTCGGGTGTGTGGGGTGTGGGGGGTCCACGCCGCACACCCGGCCCGCGGAAGGTCGGAATCGAAGCGGCAGTTCAACGACGCCGGGCGGCACCGCCGACCCGGACACGCAGGGAGACTACAGTGAGCGATCAAGTCTGTGAGTTCGTGGGCGAGGTGATGACCGCGGGGGCCACGCCTCCCGCCGGCGGGCGGGGCACCCCGCCGCGGCCGGACCAGGCGTTGCGGACGGCGACGTACGTGTACGACGCCGACCTGCCGGCGGACGAGTTGTTCGGGCGGTTCGCCGCCGTCCTGAGCCGGGCCGGCGACCTGTACCGCCACCCGGACGGCGGCATGGGGCTGCGGGTGGTGCAGAGCGGGGACCGCCCACGGCTGGCGGAGGTGACCACCCCACACGACCTGCAGGCGGTGGTCATCGACCGGCTCAGGCTGGCGGTGGTGCAGGGCGGAAAGCCGAAGGGCGGGCGGATCCCCGCGGCCGACCTGGCGGCCATGCTCCGCACCCGCACCTTCCTCAGGCACTTTCCCGAACTGGACGGGCTGAGCACCAGCCCGCTGTACTTGCCCGACTGGACGCTGACGAAGCCCGGGTACAACGCCGGCGGGCCGGGGCAATGCTGGTACTTCACCGGGGGCGAGGCGGACATCCACCCGGAGCCGGAAACCGTCCGGCGGTTTCTCGCCGCCATGGCGTTCGCCTCGGAGGCGGACGCCACCAACGCCGTCGCCGCGGCCCTCACCGTCCTCCTCCGCAACCACTGGCCGGGGGGCAAGCCGTGGGTCCCGATCACCGCCAACCGGTCGCACGCCGGCAAGGGGACGGTGGTCGCGTTCATGTCGGGCCAATGCCCGACCGAGCAGGTGACGTACGAGAGCACCGACTGGGCGTTTCAGAAGGCGGTGGTGGCCCAAGTCCGTGCGCGGCCCGAGACCGGAGTGCTGAATGTCGACAACATCCGCCTCGACCGCGGCGGGGCAGTGGTGCGGTCGGCCTTTCTCGAGCGGTTGTTGCACGATGCCGAGCCGACGCTCTACTCGCCGGGCACCGGGCAACCGCTCCGCCTCCGCCCGCACTTCGTCGTGACGGCCACGGTGAACGAGGGGCGGTTTTCGCAGGACCTGATGAACCGGGCGGTGCCGATCCGCCTGCAGGCGACCGGCGACCTGAGCCGGCGGGTGTCCGGCGTCGGCGACCCGAAGGGGGAGTTCTTGCCCAAGAACCGGGAGCGGATCGCCGGCGAGCTACGGGGCATGGTTGAAAAGTGGAAGGCGGCCGGCTGCCCGGCGGACGAGTCGGCCCGGCACCCGTCCTTCCCGGTGTGGGCGCGGGAGGTGGGTGGGATCCTGATGGTGAGCGGGTTCCGCGGCTTCCTGGCCAACGCCGTCGCCCGCCGGTCGGAGGACGACCCGGTGCGGCGGGCGCTGGCCACCCTGGGGGCGGCGAACCCGGACGTGTGGCTGCGGGCGGACGAGTGGGCGGCCCACATGACCGCCCTCGGGCTGGTCGGCACGCTCGTCCCGCCCGCCGACCGGGCGTCGGCCGCCGGGCGGGCGCGGGGGGCCGGGGTGGTGCTGTCCGACCACGCCGAGGAGACCTTCACCGCCGAGACGGAGGACGAGGTGCTGAACGTGCAACTGGTGAAGAACCGGCGGCGGTTCGACGGCGGGAAGCCGCAGACGCGGTACCAATTCGCCGTGGTCGACCGCCGGGCGGTGCCGGCCGACGGCGGGGAGTGCGGACCCGCACCCGTGGGTTGAACTCTCGACCGGCCCTGCTCCCCTCCGGGTCCAACCGCCCAGGGGGGAGCAGGCCGGCGGTGAGTGAAGGGGCCGTTGGGTCTTCAGCCTGAACGGCCAGACCCGGAACCGGATAAACTTGTCGCCAGAACCAGGGACATGACTCATGCGGTCGGGGGCGCGACAGGCCCCCAGTGCATCGAACCACCAGCCCGAGCAAGGTGCCGATCACCCCGGCCACCAGTGTGGCGAACCCACCCTGTCACCGTGACCCGAAGGCGGATCGCGGCAGTTGTCGGCTCATTTGACAGGCCCCGATGTCTCCTTGAGTTTGGCCCGCTTGACCAGGTCGTACTTCGCCCCCGCCGGGTGGGCGTCGTAGTCCGGCTCGCCGTCCTTCACCGGCTTCTTGCGGTCGTAGAAGTGGGCCTTCCCCTGGCCGAGCACTTCGGCGGTCGAGCCTTGAACCACGAGGGCCGTGCCCTCGTCCAGCCCGATGCCGAGGAACTGCGGGTACGCCTTCACCAGCGCGGTCATGTCCTTGAACCGGTTGCGGGCCGAGAAGTGCTGGTCGATGGCCACCCCGGGCAGGAAGCCCATCGCCCGCTCGTACCCCTCGCACATCATGACGTCCGGGCCGGCCGGTGCCCCCCGCACCAGGTAGTCGCCCTGGATGGTCGCCCCCGCCGAACTGCCGCCGATCACCCCGCCGCGGTCCAGCACCCCCCGGATCAGCGGCGCGACCTTGGTCCCCTCGTAGGCGTCCACGAAGTTCCACTGCCGGCCCCCGCCGAACCACACGCCGGTCGCCTTCTCGAACAGTTCCAGCACCTTCGGGTCTTCCAGGTCCTTCTTCTCCCGGTGCGGGACCACCGTGACGTTCTTCGCCCCGAGGCGGGCGATGAAGCTCTCCTCGGCCTTGTCGCGGATCGGGTCCGGGTTCGAGACGGGCAGGATCACGAACCGCCCCTCGGCCCCGCCGCCGGCGTCGAAGAACCGCTTGGCGATGTCCGCCGGCATCTTGCCGCCGCCGACGGTGACGAGCGTGCCCTTCGGCACGACCGGCTCCGGCAGCACCTTCGGCGGGTAGACCTCTTTGGCCGCCCGGTCGGACGCAGCCCGACGGATCTCGTTGTAATCCGCCGTCTTCTTGCCATCGAGTTCGATAGACCGCGCGTCCCGGTTCGCCGACTTCGCCAGCCGCAGGGTGACGGTGCCTTTGCCGACGTTGGACATCACCCGCTTCTTGATCTGGAAGATCGCGTCCGGCGGGACGTACACCCCGACCAGTCCGGGCCGCGGCTGGTCGGCGGCGGCCTTGAGGAACTCGAAACCGGCCGGGGCGTCCCCCTTCCGGGCGTCGGTGACGGTCGCCTCGTCCTTGTTCTCGAAGTCCTTCGGCAGCCCGCCGGCCACAACGAGGACGGGCTTGGGCAGGCCGTACGGCGACAGGTGCTCCGGCACCGGGGTCTGGGCCTCGAGGGCGGGTGAGAAGAGCAACACCGCGAAGAGGATCCACTGCTTCATGTCACACCTCGAAGGGATGCGTCGAATGATGCCATCATGACCGCAACCACCGACCGCGTGTCCGCGCCCCAGTTGCCTGGGCTCTCGCCCAAACCGTACCACAATCACCGCGACTTGCTAGCACGACTGCGCGGGTTGCGAGATGGCGGCCCACGTCGAGGGGGTCTACGAGCACGGCTCCTTCCGTCCGCGGAGTCTGCCGATTCCAACCGCTGCCTGCCCACAAATGTGTCCCTGAATTTTCTTGTGATCACGCGGGCAGGCGGCGACCATCATCCCGGACGTTCCGCCGGTGAACCTGAGGGATTCCCGCGATGAAGTACGCCCCCCTGATGCCTCTCCTGCTTTTGGCCCTCACGAACGCCCGCGCGGAGGCCCAAAAGGACGAGACCAACACCATCGGAATGAAGCTGGCGCGGATCGCGGCCGGCGAGTTCGTTATGGGGAGTGCGGAAGCTCCGCCGAAGTCCCGCGAGGAATGGGACCGCTACGACTGGGACGAGGCACCGGCCCGGAAGGTCAAGATCACCAGGTCGTTCCACATGGGTGTGACCGAAGTCACCAACGCCCAGTACGAACAGTTCGACCCGGATCACAAGAAACTCCGCGGCAAGCATGGCACCAGCAAGGCCGATGACGAACCGGTGGTGATGGTCACCTGGCAGCAGGCGGTCGATTTCTGCGCCTGGCTGGCGAAGAAAGAAGGCAAGCCCTATCGACTGCCGACCGAGGCCGAGTGGGAATACGCCTGCCGCGCCGGCACGACCACGCCCTACTCCACGGGCGAGAAGCTGACACCCGAGCAGGCCAATTTTGGGAAGACCGCCGACGGCAAGCGGTTGGATCGGGCCGCGGCCGTGGGCAGTGACCCGGCCAACCCGTGGGGCCTTCACGACATGGCGGGCAACGTCGCGGAGTGGTGTCTCGACTGGTACGGGCCGTACGACGGGCGGGACCGGGTTGATCCGGTCGGCAGGGCCGACGGCTGGGCGAAGGTCACACGCGGGTGGAGCTTCCAGGGCGCGTCGCACAAGCTCGGCGCGGTTCGCTACTGCCGGTCGGCGAATCGCTCCGGGCAGCTTCCCGAAGACCTCAACCGCCTGACGGGGTTCCGCGTCGTGATCGGCGAGATGCCGACCACCAAGCCGCTGCCTGCCGAAGACGTGCCGGTGCATCAGCGTGACGTGAAGCAGGGGGCGGCGCCGAAGGACGGGCCGGATCCGGCCAAGCCGTACTTCGCCGACCTCAGCAAAGGCTTGTCGCCGCCCAAGGATCTGTGGGGGCCGATCTACAGTTACTGGAACCACTTCGGCACGATCGCCGTCTGCCCGAACGGGGATGTGCTGGCCGTGTGGTACACCTGCACGCAGGAGGAAGGCCGCGAGTGTGCCCAGGCCGCGTCCCGTCTGCGTGCCGGCTCCGACAAGTGGGACCCGCCCGCGTTCTTCTTCGGCACCCCCGATTGCAACACCCACGCGCCCGTGCTCCTGAGCGACGGCAAGCGACTCTATCACTTCTTCACCCAGTCCTTCGCGGGTTGGGACGACGCGGCCGAAGGGATGCGCACGTCCGACGACAACGGAGCCACCTGGTCGAAGCCGCGAATCATCCTGACGAGGGAAGACCCGCTCCGCATGAGCCAGCCGTGCTCGGCGTTCGTGGCCAAGGGTGGAAAACTCGTGCTCGCCGTGGACGGCGACTTCGGGCACCGCGACGAACGGATCATGACCAGCGGCGACCGCGGGAAGACCTGGACCGTGGCCAAGGGCGACCTACGCAAGGCGGCGGACAAGTATGCCATTCACCCGGCCGCGGTGCAGAAGGACGACGGCAGCTTCCTCGCGTTCCTCCGCGGCCCCGACCCGATGCCCGCGTTCTCCTCGAACGACGAGGGGGAGACCTGGAAGCCGGTGAAAACGCCCTTCCCGGGAATCAGTGTCGGCCAGAAAGCCGCGGCGGTGAAGCTCGCCGGCGGCGCGCTCCTGCTGGTCAGTTTCGACAACAAGAAGAAGCTCGGCCTGGGCGGCACCTTCGCGGCTCTCTCGTATGACGACGGCAAGACCTGGCCGCACGTTCGCAAAGTCGATGGCCCCGGTGGCTACATGGCCGTGGCGCAGGCGGCCAACGGCGTCATTTACCACCTCGGCCCGAGCGGCGGCGCTCCCGTTCGCTGCGTCGCTTACAACGAGGCCTGGCTGAAGGAAGGCAAGCCCGTCGAGTAGCACTCGCCCAACACCCAAGGGTTCCCATGACTCCTCTCCCCCTTCGTGCCCTGGCGGTCGTCGCCTTCGGTCTGCTCGCCGGCTCCGCTGGTGCGCAGTCGAAAGCGTTCAAAATCCCCGAGGCGAATCTGAAGGACCAGATCATCTGGAACTCCGTCTGCGAGGGAGCCGACGGCATTTTCCTCGGCTTCGGTGGCCAGGACCAGAAGGGCGATGAGCTGCCGCGCACTCGCATCAAGGTCGATGGGGAGTGGAAGTCGATACGACCGGCGTTGTGCGAGAAGAATTCACTGCAGAAGTACCACGATCGGTGCCGGAAGCTGGCTGTCGCGATCCGCGATCTCACGGCGCGACATCGCCACTTGTACTTCGAGGGGCACGAACTGGGCAAGCCCCGGAATGCGGACCACGAGAAACTCGCGGAACGTATTCGCAAGGAATTGACCTCGCTGCGTGCGGAACTGAAGACGGCCGAATCGGCCCAGAATGGGTACGCCAAGGGGCAATTGAGCCGAGCTTTGGCAAGTCTCCCCGAGACCATCGGGTTGTCCAAACAAGGCGACGAAGGCGATGTCGCGGTCATCCGCAGAGCGGCCGAGGTGCAGATCGTCCTGGAACAGGTCGGAGAACTGTTTGATGCCGAGCCGCCGGCGCGATACTTGAGCACTCTCGTCTACGACCCCAAGACCAAGCTTTTCGTGCTCACCGCCGGCGACCATGGCGACTACCTGACCAACGACATCTGGCTCTTCGACCCGGCGAAATTGGTCTGGGAGCAGCGACACCCCTCGTCAGCCCCGCCACCGCGCGGCGGCCACACGCTGAAGGCCAATGGCGACGGCACCGTCACCCTTTCCGGCGGCTACGCCTACACATCGAGCATTTCCTACACGGGAGCACAGTACAAGGAATCGGGTGACGGCGACTGGACCTACGACATCGCCGGCAACACCTGGAAAGGCCCCGACAAGGGCGTGCCACCCGACACGCGAGTCTACCGCACCGGCCCCTTTCACCCCAGCTACTTCCTGGAGGGTGCCAGGCCCGACGCCGCCGCGACCACGAAAGAACTCGACGCCATCCCCGCCAACCGCTGGGCCGAGCGCAAGCCGCCGCACAAGCCGGAGATGGTCCGCACGTGGGGGCACGCCGTCCTCGACCCCGATCACGACCTGGTCCTTGTTTTCAGCGGCGGCCACTCGGCCCACTGCGGCAGCGACGTGCTTCACTATCACCTCGCCACCAACCGTTGGGAACTGACCAGCCCCGTCGAGTTCCCGCTCGGCCAGACCTACAGCAACACTTCCTACCCGGAAGGCTACAACCTGAACAAACGCCCGTGGGTCACGGGCCACACCTACCAGAGCTACAACTACGACCCCGGCAGTAAGAAGCTGTACCTCAACGCCCGCGTCAACAACACCTACGTTTACGACCCCCTCGCGGGCGACTGGACCGGCCGCTTCCCCAAGCCCAAGCCGATGGCCTACAACGACTGCTTCTACACGCTGAACACCCTGCCGACCCCGCACGGCCTGATCTGCTGGACCGGGCACGGCGGCCTGTTCAAACTCGACGCCGCGAAACAGACGTGGAATGAGGTCGAACGGAGCGGAGCCAAACTGCCGACCGCCGCGGTCGATGCCTCCACATTCGTTCACGACTCGAAACGCGACCGGCTTCTCTTCATCCGCTCCGACTACGGCAAAAAGAGCGAGGGCGGACTGCACACCCTCGACCTGAAGACCGGCGAAACAACGAAGAAGACACCCGCCAATGCGGCGGCCCTGGCCGCACTCGACCTCAAGGGCATCGACCGCGCCGTCTACGACCCGGATCACGATCTGGTGCTGTTCTCTACCCTGTTGCCGGGCGAAGCCGGCACGCCGCAGCGCGCGCTCGCCTTCGACTGCGCCGCTGACAAGTGGGTGTCATTGGACATCGGATATGAAATCGCCAAAGGGAAGCGCGCCGCTCACCCCGCAGGCCCTGGCCACTCGTGCGGCCTGCTGTTCGATGCCAGGAGGAAAGTCATCTGGGGCATCGACACCCACGACTGCCGCGTTTACGCCCTGCGCCTCGATCCCAAACGCGCGGATCTCAATCCCCTTGGCGATCCGGTAGGTAATAAGTTCTTTATATTGTATTCAAATAAT
>JANNQE010000388.1:0-2528 GCA_031441625.1 Planctomycetia bacterium | reverse complement strand
GGGGTGTACGACACGGTTTGCAAGCGGTTGGCGGTCAAGTAGTCTGACGGTTGGAAACGCGGTCGCTCGGTCGCCCGTAACTCCTTGGCGGGGCACGGGATGTTTCGCACGAATCGGCCGACCGAGTCGGTGGCCACCTTGGACACGCTCATCGGCGGCGTCGCCAAACAGTTCGTCGAGCGGCTGTACGGCCCCGACGGTCCCGCCTGGGGGACGCACTTCCGCGACCTCGAAGAATTGACCTACCAAATCGGGCAGGCCGTCGGTCGGCAGATGTTGGATCGAGCGCTGCAACAGCAAGCGGCCACCGCGGTGCCGGCCCGCGACGAACGCTGTCCGAGTTGCCAGCGGCCGGGGACGGCCGCCGAGCCGGAACCGCGGATCGTCACCACCCGCGCCGGCGACGCCGAATGGTCGGAACCGGCGCGTCACTGTCCCCGCTGTCGGCGGGCTTTTTTTCCCGCAGTCGAAACGATTGGGGATCGACCTCAGTTCGGTCTCGCCGGCCGTGTTGGAACGGGTGATCTATGCCGGGACGCACCACCCGTCGTTCGAGCAAGCCAGCCAAGCGCTGCAACAGTTGGCCGACCTGACGGTCTCGACCAAACAGGTGGAGCGGTTGACCCGACGGATCGGCGATGAACGCTGTGCCGAGCGCGACGCGGCGGTGCAAGCCGACCTAGCGTTGCCCCTGGCCCAGCGGAAAGCGGTGCCGGCCGGCGTGACGGCTCCGCCGGTGGCGGCGGTGCAGATGGACGGGGGTCGTTTGCAGATCCTCGACCGGCGGGCGGCGGCGACGGAGGTCGCGGCGGGCCGTCACTGGCGCGAAGACAAGGTGGGGTTGTTGGCGGCGATGACCAGCGCGGCCGCGACGAGCGACCCGTGCCCGACGATCCCGGCGCTGTTCGTCGATGCGGCGCGGATGCAGACGCTGACCCAGGAAATCAAGGGGTTTGCGGGGGTCAACGCGGCGGAGGTCGCGGCGGAGGTCGCGGCGGCAGGGCCCGTCGCCGAACCGGCGAGCGCACCGCTGCCGTCGGTCTATGAAGCCCCCAAGTTGGCGAGCCGGCGGGTGATCGCGACGCGGGGCGACGTCGAGGCGTTTGGCCCGATGCTGGCGCAGGCGGCGTGGGAGCAGGGCTTTTACGGGGCCCCGCAGCGGGCGTTTTTGGCGGACGGGTCGAACGCGAATTGGGGGGTGTGGCGGCGGCACTTCTCGAACTTCGAGCCGATCGTGGACTTCGTGCATGCGTTGACCTACGTGTTCGCGGCCGCGATGGCGGGCCGGCCGTTTGCGGTGGGGTGGGCGGCCTATACCGAATGGATCGGCTGGCTGTGGGCGGGCCAACTCGATCCGTTAGTGGCGGCGTTGGCGGCCCGGCACGCGGAATTGGGGGACCCGGACGCGGCGGCGGCGGCCACGAGTCCGGCA
This sequence comes from Planctomycetia bacterium, assembly GCA_031441625.1. Taxonomy (GTDB): domain Bacteria; phylum Planctomycetota; class Planctomycetia; order Gemmatales; family Gemmataceae; genus JALHQU01. The sequence goes on along the minus strand of JANNQE010000388.1, from coordinate 1,096 downwards.
GCCGTCGTGGCGGGGGCGTGTGAGTACCTGAGCAACCAGCGCTCGCGGATGAAGTATGCGGAGTATCGGACGGCGGGTTTGCCGATCACATCGAGCCATGTGGAGTCGACGATCAAGCAGGTCAATCGGCGGGTGAAGGGCACGGAGAAGTTCTGGTCGGAAGCGGGGGCGGAGGCCATCCTGCAATTGCGGGCCGACACGCTCAGCGACGGCGACCCGTTGACCGACTTCTGGCATCGCCGCCAAGCGCGAGCGACTGGCCAACGAAATTACACCTGTGCCGCCTAATGCAAACCATGTCGTACACCCAGGATCAGGTGCGACCGAAGCGCCCGATCCGAGAGGCTCGTGCCTACGGCTTCCATCGGGCGTCCATGACCTTGGCCAACGCCGCCACACGGTGCTCTTCCGACTTGGCGAGGTTCGTCTTCTCGGCCGGGTCGGCCGTGATGTGGTACAGTTCGACCTCCGCTTTCGGTTCGACCGCCCGGTTAGGCACGATCAGCTTCCACTCGCCTTCGATCACCCACCGGAATCGCAGGGAACTCGCGGGCTTGTCGATGTCCACGGCATCGTGCCCGTAGTCCTCGCCGAAAATAGCGGTGCGGGCCTTCAGGGCGTCTGCGTCCAGCAGGTTCAGCCCTTCAACCGCGGCGTCGGCCTTGACGCCTACCGCCGCCAGCAGCGTCGGGGCGATGTCCAACGAACTCGCCAGCGCCTCGCTCTTGGCCGGCTTCACCTTGCCGGGCCATCGGACCATGATCGGGGTGCGGTGACCGGCGTCGTAAGGCGAGAGCTTCGAACGCACGAATTTGTTCGCCTTGGGGTCCTGGATCCAGCCGTTATCCGTCACGTACACCACGATCGTGTTGTTCGCCAGCTTCGTCTTGTCCAGGTGGGCGAGCAGTTGCCCGCAGGTGTCGTCGAACCATTCCACGTTGCCGGCGTACTTCCGCTCGAACTCGCTCTCACCGCCGCGCCGGCGAATGAAGCGCGCCGCGTCCATGTTCCGGCGCAGCAAGAGCTCGTAGCGCCGCACCGCTTCGACGTCCGGATACACCCGCGCCTCAGCGACGTCGTCGGGATGTGGCTCGAG
>JANNQE010000387.1:0-4715 GCA_031441625.1 Planctomycetia bacterium | reverse complement strand
GCGGTCGCGCTCCTTCCGCACGCCCGCCTCGGTGTCGTCGAACTTCTTGCGGGCGTCGTCCAGTGTCAGCCCGCTCTTGTCACGGAACTTTTCCAATGTGGGCAGCATCGCCCTGCCGTCGGCGACGGCCTTGTCGGCCGCGTCGAGCAGTTGCAGGTCCGTCCGCTTCGCCTGAAATTTCTTCACCTGCTCGGCCGCGTGGTCGCCCACCGCCGCGCACACCTTCAGCCCGACGACCACCACGTCGGCCCCGTACCCGGTGTTCGGCTGGGCCAGTGGCGAGTCGCCGTGTTCGGCGATCAGGGTGGCGAGCGACCGCTGGGCGACGGTCGGGTCGTCCTTCACCGTCACGCTCGAGGCATCGGACTGCGTCTGCGACAGGGCGGCAAAGAACTTGTACCGCGGCACCTTGTCGCTGTCGGGGAAGTCGGTCACCAGCCCGTCGTACTTCCGCTTGGCCTCGGGAAACTTGCTCTCCTTGAACAGTGCTTCAGCCGCGGTCGCGTCCTGCTCCTCACTCTTCATCTTGCCGAGCATCCGGAACGTGACGATGCCGCCACCGACGACGAGCAGCAGCACCACCAGCGAGCCGAAGATCACCTTCCCGCTGAGGCCGCCGCCGCGTGTGCGTGTGCGGATGGGCACGTCCGACTCGTCGTCGCGGCGGGATTTGGTGCGGGTCGGCCTTTCGCCCGGCAGTTCCTCGTCGGCCGACCAGTCGAGTACCTGGGGCTTGCGTGCGGTGGGCGCGGTCGGGAGGGGTGTTGCTTTCGATAGTGGCGGCAGCGGGGCGGCTTTGGGAATGGGAGCGGCCACGGGTTCGGCGTCGTACACCTCCACTTCCGCCCGAACGGGTTCGGCGTCGAACACCGGCACGGCGGGGGCGGGCGGGTCGATCCTCTCGGCCTCGATCACGGGCAGGTAGTCGGCCACGTTCCCGCCGGCCTCTGGCATTGGTGCGGGAGGGGCGGGCACCGGGGCGGCCGACCCGCCGGCCACGGTGAACACCTCCCGGCAGGACGGGTTCGGGCACCGCATCGACTTGCCCACCAGTTCGGCGGCGACCTGGAAGACCGACTCGCAGTGCGGGCACTCGGTGCCGATGGTCACGGGCCGTCCTCGTCCGGTGGGCAGGGGTGGGGGTGATTGTACCCGCTCGGCGGTCGCGAACCTATCCCACGGCGACGAGTGCCGCTAGCCGGCGGATGCGGGGCAGGGCGGCGGCCAGCCGCCCGGCGTCGGGCGAACCGGCGTTCAGACGCAGGTGCCAGTTCGCCAGACTGCACAGCCGCCCGGTGGACGCGAGCACCTCCACCAGCGGCAGGGACAGGTCGAAAGGCGCGGCAGCGTTGTACGCCTCCACTGCGGCGGTCCTCATCGGCCGATCCGCACCCGGTACGTCGGCGAACAGCCGGCCGAGATCGACCTCCGGGTGATCGAAGCCGACGTTGCCGTAATCCAGAACGGCGGTCAGCCGCTCGTGTTGGAAGAGGATGTTCTCGGGCCAGTAGTCGCCGTGAATGCCGACCATCCGCCCGCGGAGGCTCGACAACCGCAGCAGTTCATTGCGAGCGGCGGCGAAATGACCGTGAACAACCTCCACCGTTCGGCCCACTTCCGACACGTCCTCTGGGCGTCCGACGAATCTGAACCGGGCCAACTCCCAGTCCGCGATCAGCTTCAACCTGCGGGCGATGGCGGAGCAGGGGGCGAGGTCGGGTTTCGGCGGAAGCCAGACGCGGTGGAGAGTAGCGAGTGACGAGCCGGCGGCGGCGAGCTGTGGAACCGACCCGCTGGTGAGCAGGTCGGGCGTGCCGTCCATCCATCGAGTGGCATCCCAGCAGTGACTGCCGTGAACGATCAGCGATTGGGCGGAGAGAGTTGGCACCAATCGGGGGACGAAGTCAAAATCTGCCACCGCCACCATACGCTCGTGAACGGCCCGCATCCGATCAGGGGTGAACGTCGCCGGCCAACTTTTGAGTGCGAACTTCGGCCCGGTTCGCCCGTCGCCCCGCCACACCCGCCCGCCGCTCATGCCGCCGCCCGACGGCAGAGCCGTCCAGGTGCAGTCACGGATTTCTGGCGGGTAGGCGGCGAGGACGGCGGGGGGGATCATGGCATTTCACCCGCTCGCACGCTCGCGGCGAAGCCAGGTCACTTCGTCGTCACATACGTGGTCGGAATGGCGGTCGGGACAGGCGCAGCCTTCTGCGTCAGGTCGAGCAGCGGTTGCGGGTAGCAGCCGAACACCAGCGTGGCGACGGCACACACGACGGCGACGAACAGTTGCGGCAGGCCGCGGCTGGGCGTCGCCGGCTTGAGCGGTGCCCGCAGGTAGATCACACCGAGCGCCCGCAGGTAGTACACGGCGGAGACGGCCGAGTTTATCACCGCCACGATGGTCAGCGTCTGGTACATGCCCCGCATCTTGGTGTCGGGCGGCACCTCGAACGCGGCCATGAACAGGTTGAACTTGCCAATGAACCCGGCCGTCAGCGGCAGCCCGATCAGGCTGAACAGGAACACGGCGAGCGCCGCGGCGGCGAGCGGGTGCGTGCGGCCCAACCCGGCCAGGTCGTCCACCGACTCCACCGGGCGGTCCTTGTTCTCCACGTGCGCGATGACGGCGAACGTGCCGACGGTCATCAGCCCGTAGGCGACGAGGTAGAAGAGTACGGCGTCCATGCCCGAGTGGGTGGTGCCGGCGGCGGGGGACGTGCTCGCCACGAGCACGCCGATGAGCATGTACCCGGTGTGGGCGATGCCCGAGTACGCCAGCAGCCGCTTCAGGTTGTCTTGAATGATGGCCAGCAGGTTGCCGAAGCACATGGTGATGACGGCGATCACCCACATGCTGAGCGGCAGCAGGCTGTTGTTGTCCACGCCGAACGGCAACCCCAGGCCGGGCACGTGCGACGACAGCAGCCCGAACAGGCGGGCGAGGGCGACGAACCCGGCCACCTTGGGGACAAACGCCAGCTGTGCCACCACGCCGGTCGGCCCGCCCTCGTACACGTCCGGGGCGTAGAAGTGGAACGGCACGGCGGCGATGCGGAAGCCCAGCCCGGCCAGCACCATCACCCCGCCGACGACCGCCAGGAGCGGTTGCGTCCCGCCGCCCGACCCTTGCCGGGTGAGGGCGGACATGATCGCGTGCAGGTTGGTGCTGCCGGTGACGCCGTACAGGTAGCTGAAGCCGAACAGCAGGATGGCGCTCGACAGCACGCTGAGCATGAAATACTTCATCGCCGACTCCTGCCCCGTCTTCCCGCTCGCCGGCAGGTAGAGCAGCACATACGTCGGGATCGAGACCATCTCCAGGGAGAGGAACAGCGACACGAGGTCGTTCGACCGGCCGACGAGCGACACCCCGGCGGCCACCACCAGCCAGCAGCCGAAGTACTCCGGGGCGGCCGTCTTGCTGTCGGACCAGCCGAGGAACACGAACACGGCGGCGGCGATCAGGGACAGCCAGCGGATGAAGCCGGCCGCGCCCGTCGGGTCGATGGGCGACATGGCGGGGTTGAAGACGCCTGCCGACTGGACAGTCGCCGGCACCAGGCCTTCGGGCACGAACCACGCCACCAGCCCGGCGGCGGCCACACCCGCCAGGGCGAACACCAGCGATAGCGTCCGCCCGCCGCGGGCGCACGCCAGCAGGAACAGCACGCACGCCGCACCCACCAGCGTCACCTCCGGCAGCACATACCGGACGGACGCGAGCAGGTGGTCGGTGAACGTCGAAGTCAGCGGGGTCACGGGCGGGGTCTCAATTGATGTAGGTCGTGGTCGAGCAGGTCCCAAGGACCGCGAGGCCCGACGGTCTTGTACGCCGTCGGTTGGTGGTTCGGCGTCGGGCCTCACGTCCCCTACGGGGACTGTTCGACCACGACCTACGCTGTTACCGCGGCCGACCCCCGCCGCCACCACCGCCGGGCACGCCGACCCCTGGCCGCCCGCCGCCGGGTGCGGGCGCGCCCTGTTGCAGCGCGGGCGGGGTGAACCCCGGAGTGAGAGTAGCTGCGGGCGGGGGCGGCGTCTCGGCTTCGGCCAGTGGCTTGTTGATCCGCTCGCGGGCCTGTTGCGCCTTCAACTCGATCACCGCCACGTCCTGTTTGCTCACGCTCAAGAACAGTTGCGGGAAGAGGCCCAGGACGAGGCAGAGGCCGGCCGGCAGGAACAGTGCCCACCCTTCCCGCAGCACGAGGTCGCCCATTGCGACACCGTCGGGCACGTTGGCCGGCTCCTTCAGCGGACCGAACAGCACCTTCTTCAACATGGTAAATGTGTACCACGCCGACAGCAGGATGCCCGACGCGGCGGCGACCGGCAGCCAGTACCCGGTCGTGGCCGTCGCCCACGGCTTGAACAGCCCGCCGATGAGCAGCATCTCGGACACGAAGTTGTTCAGCCCCGGCAGGCCGACCGACGCCAGACTGATGACGATGAGGAAGAACGCCCACTTCGGGTACTTCGCCCACAGCCCGCCCAGTTGGGTCATGTCGGTGGTGCGGTAGCGGTCGTACAGGACGGCGACGAGGGCGAACATGGCCCCGGCGCTCAGCCCGTGGTTCACCATGTGCAGCACCGCCCCGCTCAGCCCCTCGCCGTTCAGGGCGAACATGCCCAGCACCAGCAGCCCGAGGTGCGACACGGAGCTGTACGCGGCCATCAGCTTGATGTCTTTTTGGGTGAACGCGCAGAAGGCGGCG
>JANNQE010000386.1:0-1701 GCA_031441625.1 Planctomycetia bacterium | reverse complement strand
AATCTGCGATATAGCCGCAGTCGATAATCTGTCATGCGGAAGGGAATATTTTTATTTGGCTCGGTTTGAAATTCGATATGCAGGATCAGTTCTGTTGATTCTAGAAATATAATTGAGTCGGCGCGGATTGGCTCGACGGAGAGTTCCGAAAGGTCGCGAAAGCTCGCAAGTACAAAAAGTCCACCGACGGTCCGGCACTGGTTTCCAAAATGAACCTCACGGACTGCCACACGAACGCGCGGTCGTTCCGCAAACTTTGCAAAGAGTTGGCGTCCTGTCTCCCACCTCCTCCGCCGCCCGATCCGCCCGCCGAGTGATGCCGACCTACCGGTCTTGCCGATGATACCGGGTGGGCCAGGGCGACGCACGGATTGATCTTGGGTGGTGTGGGTCAGTTGGGTATAGGAAGGCCCCTCCGGAGCCGACCGATGCCGCTGTCGCTGATCGAACGCCTGGCCGAGTTGACCGACCCTCGGGACCGGCGAGGCCGCCAGTATCCCCTGGTCCCACTCCTGACCCTGTGCCTGGTCGGAATCCTGGCCGGGCACTCGACCCTGGCCGGGATCGCCGACTTCGGGCGGCTCCGGTCCCGCCGCCTCGGGCACGCGCTCGGGTTCACCCGCGGCACCATGCCGTGCCCGAACACCCTGTCGAACCTGCTCCGGGCCCTGGACCCGGACCACCTGGACCGGATCATCGGGGCGTGGCTGGCCGACCGGCACCCCGGCGGGTGGGGCCACCTGGCGATCGACGGGAAGGTCATCCGCGGGTCGCGGGACGGCGACGTGCCGGGCACTCACTTGCTGGCCGCGTACGCCCCGCACGTCTCCGCGGTGGTCGCCCAACTGCGGGTCGAGGCGACGACGAACGAGCACAAGGTGGCCCTCCGATTGCTCGGGGTCCTGCCCCCGCTCGGGGGTGCCGTGGTGACGGCCGACGCGATGTTCACACACGCCGACGTGTGCGACGCGATCCGCGGCCGGGGCGGGGACTACATCTTGTACGCGAAGGGCAACCAGGCCGACCTGCGGGGCGACCTGGAGGCCACGTTCGGGGCCCCCGAGTCGGGGGATTTTTCCCCCCCACGCGCAGGCCGCGTGGGATGACGACGTGCGGGCCGCGAGCACCCACGAGACGGGTCACGGGCGGGTCGAGCGGCGGACCCTGACCACGTCCACCTGGGTGAACGAGTACCTGGCCGGGTGGCCGGGGGTGGCCCAGGTGTTCCGCCTCGAGCGGGCGCGGGGCCGGGCCGGGGGGGTGACGGAGGTCGTGTACGGGATCACGAGCCTGGGCCGGGGCCGGGCCGACGCGACCCGGTTACTCGGGTTGATCCGGTCCCACTGGGGCATCGAGAACGGCCTCCACCACACCCGCGACGAAACCCTCCGGGAGGACCGATGCCGGGTCCGCCGGGGGCACGCCCCGCACGTTCTGGGGTCCCTGCGGAACGTGGCCGTCCACCTCCTCCGGGGCGGTGACTACCCGAGTGCGGCCGCCGCCACACGAGCGATGAACGCCCGCCCGGAACTCGCCATCGACATGCTGAACCGCCCAACCTCGATCTCTGCGTAGCCCTGGTGCGGGTTCCGGCTGCGGCCGGTACAGTAACTTCTCCCAACCCGCGAGGATCTCCATGGGCAAGAAAAAGAAACCCGCCGCCGACACGCCGTCCCTATTTGATGGCGAAGCGCCGGCAGC
>JANNQE010000385.1:0-17248 GCA_031441625.1 Planctomycetia bacterium | reverse complement strand
CGCGCTCGTCTGCGCCTCGCGGCGAACCGGGAATCATCCTCGCCGCCATCGCGGCCGTCATCCAGCCCGTGCCGCCGCGGGGCGACCTGGCCGCCAACAGCCGTCGCATCGTCGTCGGCGACGTACTCGACCCGGACGACTTCCTGAAGTGGCTGGCCGACGCCGGGTACAAACGGGCGGAGGCGGTCGAATTCCCCGGCGAGTTCGGCCGCCGCGGGGGGATCATCGACCTGTTCCCGCCCGACGCCCCCGACCCGGTGCGGCTCGAATTCTTCGGCGACGACCTGGAGTCCATCCGCACCTTCACCGCCCAGACGCAACGCAGCCTAACGAAGAAGACTGAGTTGACCATCCTCTCGCTGAACAGCAAGAGCGGCGGGCGGAGCATGGGCTTCCTGCTCGACTACTTCCCGCCGGAATCGGTGGTGGTGCTGGTGGAGCCGAACGACCTGTCGGAGGAGGCAAAGCACTTCTTCGACCGCGTGGCCGTGACCGACGGGCTGTTCACCGCCGAAGGCGCGTTCGCCAACCTGCTCACGCACCCGACGGTCACGCTGTCGGCGATGCCGCGGGCGAGCACGGAGGCGTCGGCCCACTTGCGAGTCGAGAGCATCGAGCGGTTCAGCGGGAACGTGCAGAAGGTGCGGGACGAACTGGACGCCATTGCGGCAAGCGACCGCGTGCTGATCGCCTGCCAGTCGGACGCGGAAGTGCGCCGCCTGACGGACGTGCTGAAGGCCGGCAAGCTGGCCGAGGGCGACCGCCTGCGGGTGGTGACGGGGCACGTGCGGAAGGGGTTTCGGATTATCAGTACTCTGCTCGCTCCGCGAGCGGGTTCTGGTCGCCCTCGCGGAGCGAGTAAAAAACCGCCGCTCGCGGAGCGAGCAGAGCACTTTGGCCTCGTCGTCATCGGCAGTCACGAACTCTTCCACAAAGACCTCCTCCCCCCAGGAGTGAAGCAGGCCGCAGCCCGCGGCCGGAAGGTGGAATCGCGGGCCATCGACACCTTCCTCGACCTGAACGACGGCGACTACGTCGTCCACATCGCCCACGGCATCGGGCGGTTCCGCGGGATGAAGATGCTGTCGAAGCAGTCAGCCGAACAGGACGGGGATCCGGAGCGGATGACGACCGACGCGGTCGAAGAACACCTGATCTTGGAGTTCCGCGACGGCGTGCTGCTGTACGTCCCCGCCTCGCGGATCGACCTGGTGCAGCGGTACGTGGGCGGGCAGCAGTCGGCACCGGAACTGAGCAAGCTGGGCGGGACGAGCTGGGGGCGGAAGAAGGACAAGGTGACCGAGGCGGTGATGGACATGGCGGCCGAGATGATCCGCGTGCAGGCGGTGCGGGCCACCCTGCCGGGGTTCAGCTTCCCGCCCGACACCGAGTGGCAGCAGGAGTTCGAGGGGGCCTTCCCGTATCAGGAGACGCCCGACCAGGCGACGAGCATCAGCGAGATCAAATCGGACCTGGAGAAGCCCAAGCCGATGGACCGTCTGCTGTGCGGCGACGTGGGGTACGGCAAAACCGAGGTGGCCGTGCGGGCGGCGTTCAAGGCCATCGACAACGGCAAGCAGGTGGCCGTACTCGCCCCGACGACGGTGCTGGCCGAGCAGCACTTCCGCACCTTCACCCAGCGGCTGGCCGAGTACCCGTTCACCGTCGAGTGCCTGAACCGCTACCGCGCCCCGAAGGTGCAGCGCGACATCATCAAGCGGCTCGCCGAAGGCAGCGTGGATGTCATCATCGGCACGCACCGGCTGGTCAGCAAGGACGTGAAGTTCAAAGACCTCGGCCTGGTGATCGTGGACGAAGAACAGCGGTTCGGCGTGGAGCACAAGGAGCGACTGAAGCACCTCCGCACGTCGGTCCACATCCTGACCATGACGGCCACACCGATCCCCCGCACGCTGCACGGGGCACTGCTCGGCGTGCGGGAGATCAGCTCGCTGGAAACCGCCCCGCCGGAGCGGTACCCGGTCGAGACCCGCATCGTGCGGTGGGACGACCAGCTCATCCGCAGTGCCATCAATCGGGAGTTCAACCGCGGCGGGCAGGTGTTCTTCGTCCACAACCGCGTCCACGACATTTGGGACATCGCCGCCAAGGTTCAGCACCTGGTGCCGGACGCCAAGATCGTCGTCGGCCACGGGCAGATGAACGAGCACGACCTGGAAGGGGCGATGGTCAAGTTCGTGCAGAAGGAGGCGGACATTCTCGTCGCCACCACCATCATCGAGAGCGGCCTCGACATCCCGAACGCGAACACCATCTTCATCGACGACGCCGACCAGTACGGGCTGGCCGACCTGCACCAACTGCGGGGCCGCGTGGGGCGGACCAAGCTGCGGGCGTACGCCTACCTGATCGTCAACCCGCTGAAGATGGTGACGCCGAACGCGCAGAAGCGGCTGAAGGCCATCGAGGAGTTCACCGACCTGGGGTCCGGGTTCAAGATCGCCATGCGGGATCTGGAGATCCGCGGGGCGGGGAACATCCTCGGCACCGAGCAGAGCGGGCACATCGCGGCGGTCGGGTACGAGATGTACTGCCAGTTGCTTGAGAACGCCGTTCGCCAACTGAAGCACCAGCCGCCGCGGGTGGCCGTCGAGGTGAACGTCGATCTGCCGTGGCCGGCGTTCTTGCCGAAGGACTACGTGCCGGGGCAGAAGCTGCGGATCGAGGTGTACCGCCGACTCGCCCGGTTGCGAGAACCCGACAAGCTGGCCGACTTCCGCCAGGAACTCCGCGACCGCTACGGCCCGCCGCCCGAAGCGGTCGAGTGGCTGCTGCGCACGACCGAGGTGCGGCTGCACTGCGTGCGGTGGAGCATCGCCAGCGTCCACCGCCTGGGGCCGAACCTGGTGTTCGGGTATCGCAACCGCAAGAAGGCGGACGACCTGGTGAAGCGGGGCGGCGGGCGGCTGAAGGTGATCGACGACAAGAACGTCTACCTGCGGCTGCGGGCCGGCGAGGAAACCCCGGAGGCGATGTACGCGCTGCTCACGAAAGTGCTGGGGTAGGGTGGGCCGCTCTCGCCGAGAGCGGCTCGGAACCGGCTCTCGGCGAGAGCCGGCCACCCTACAAGACTACCGCCGCATGCCCGTAAAAATTTCGAGCGCGACGATCTGCACCTCGTGATCGGTCAACTGCTGCCGCTGCTCGGCGTTCAGCTCCTCCACGTGCGCCAGGATGACCCGCTGCAACTCGGCCGGCGGGATGGCCGACAGGTCGTACACGCCGGCGGCGGCGCACTTGCGGATGATCCGCTCGCTCACCTTCCGCCGCACCCGCTCCTTCGGGTCGACGCTCGCCGGGATGTAGAACTCGGACACCGGCGCGGCCTCGGGCATCGGCAGCGGGGCCGGCCGCGGCGGCTCGGATTTGGGGTACAGGCCGGACGCCCCCGGCACGCGGGTGATGTCGCCCGCCGGCACGCCCGTCGACCCCGACTTGGACACCACCGGGATGCGATGCATGGGCACGGTCGTGACGCCCGAGCCGACCTCCGGGAACGGGTCCGCCGGGACCGGCCGCGGGGCCGGGGTGCGGACGAGCGCCGACCCCGGCACCCACCCGGACATGGTGGCCGACGGGAACGTGGGCACGGGCTGGTCGGACGTGTGCGGCAGCCCGCGGCAGAGGACCGCCAGGGGCGGCAGGGCGAGCACGTCGGGCGGGAGGACGCCGATCACCCGGAAGCCGTTGGCCAGCCGCACGTCGAACGCCCCGTCCCCGCTGGTGCCGCCCGACACGAACGGCTCGCCCGTTTCGGCCAGCCGGCGGACGTACCCGCGGAGGTGGGCCGGGTCGCGGAACCGCACGCTCGTCGGCACCCACCCGGTCTCCTTCTTGGCGATCACTTGCGCCGCCGTCAGCAGCATGATCTCCTTCACCGCCTCATCACGGAACAGCTCCTCCAGCGGGCCGAACCCCGCCGCCTCGCCGAGCACGTCGTCGATCAGCTTGTCACGCTCCGGCTTCGCCATCGGCGGCGTCTGGCTGTCGAGGAACTGCTCGAGCGCCCGCCGCGCCTCTTGTCGCAGGATGGACAGCGGCTTGTGCCGCACCCGCAGCGGGGGGAACCGCTCGGCAAGCAGGGCGTGCATCCGCTTCGGCAGGTCGAGCGGCGAGCCGACGAACCGGGTGGCACCAAGTGACGAGTGATTTAAGACGGCGGAAGCCATGTCCGTCGGACTCCGGTGCGGGAGCGCACGCGCCGAAGCGTAGAACGGGAAGCGGGCCGATGCGGACCCAGGGTTGACACCCTGGGCTATTGGCTGCCGCCCCTTCGGGGCTTGAACACGACCCAGCCCCGAAGGGGCGACAGCCAATAGCCCAGGGCGCAAGCCCTGGGTTCACAACACGAGTCATGCGTCACCAAAGAACCATTACCCCAGCAGAACGCCGGCGACGGCGGCATTAATCAGCGTCACCACGAAGCCGACGAACAGCGCCTTCAGCCCCAATCGGGCCAAGTCCTTCCGCCGCTCCGGGGCCATCGCCCCGATGCCGCCCAACTGAATGCCGATGCTGGCGAAGTTGGCGAACCCGGTGAGCGCGTACACCGCCAGCTTGTGCGCGCGCTCACTGATCCTCGCGTCCGTCTTCTGAAGCTCCTTCAAATCCACGTACGCGACGTGCTCGTTCGCCGCCAACTTGGTGCCGAGCAACTGCCCCACCGTCTCCGACTCGGCCGGGCCCACGCCCATCAGGAAGGCGACCGGACTGAACCCCCAGCCGAACAGTTTCCGCAAACTCAGGTCCGGGTTGAACGCCCCGATGATGGCGTCGAATAGGGCGATGAAGGCCAGGAAGCCGATGAGCATGGCGGCCACGTTGAGCGCCAGAAACAGCCCGTCCTTGATGCCCGTGGCGGCCGCGTCGATGGGGTTCACGGCACTCTTCTCGACCACGATGCTGGCGTCCCCGGCCGTCACCGGGCGAGCCAGTTCGGGCACCACCAGTTTGGCCAGGTACAGGCTGCACGGGCAGGCCATGACACACGTACACAGGATGCTCACCGGGTCGGCCCCGTACGAGATGTACACGGCCATCAAGCCGCCGGAGATGTGCGCCATCCCGCTCGCCATCAGGGTGAACAGCTCGCTCTCGGTCATCCGCGACACGAACGGCTTCACAATCAGCGGCGCTTCCGTCTGCCCCATGAACACGTTGGCCGACACGCTCAGCGTCTCCGCCCCACTCGTGCCCATCAGGTGCATCATCGCCTTGGCGAAGATCTTCACCAGGAATTGCAGCACGCCGAAGTAGTACAGCACGCTGAAGAAGGCGGACACGAAGATGATCGGCGGGAGCGCCTTGAACGCGAACACGAACCCCACTTTGCCGTTCACCTTGCTCAGGTCGCCGAACACGAAGTCGGCCCCCTTGTCCGAACATTCCACCAGCACCTTGATGCCCGCCCCCACCTTCTCGAACGTCCACGGCACCCACCCCGGCAGCAGTAGCCCGACCACCAGCCACGCGACCACCAGCCCGCCCCAGATGTACGGCAACCGCGGTGGCTCGTCCGACTTCTTCAGCACGAACCGCCGCACCCCGCTGACCGCCGCGAGCGCGACGAAGAACAGCGACTGGATGCCGACCAGCGCCCAGTACCCTTGCACGGTGGCCGGGTCGCCGGTCGTCGTCGCCCACTGGACCCCGTCCGGCGTTTGGATCAGGGTGAACCACGAGACGGCCGTGGGATCAACGGCTTCGCCTTCGGCCGGCACGCGGAACGGGTTCGAGGTGGTGACGGCGAGTGCCAGGAACAGTTGCAGGGCGATGCCCCAGCCGATCGTCTTCCAATTCACCGCCCGCAGGTTCTTGCTGAACGCGGCGGCCAGGGCGATGAAGCACACCACGCCGAACGCGGCTTGCCCTCGCGGGCCGAGCACGCCGTGCGTGGTGTAGGCCAGCCCGCCGAGCACGAGCACCCCGGCGAGGATAGCCGCCCGCCACACGAGTGGGGTGGGGGCGAACGTGCGGACGGGCTGGGGCACGTCGGCCGGAACGTCCGACGACGGGGCGGGCGCGGGTGGGGTGAGCATGGGCGGAAGAATACCGGAAACGAGCCGCGACCGCGAGGGAGCGGGTGCGAATTCTGGGTGCAACGCCGGAGGCCCGTCGCCGTTATAGAATTTGTAAGTGCGGCCGCCGGGCGAACCCTGGCCGCAAGGCCGGCGGGTGTGTGGGCGTTTCGGCTCGCACCCGCGGCCCTGGCGGGCCGGGTTCGCCAAGAATTTCGCTCCGCCCTCACTCAGGAACCTCACCCCCATGTTCTCCGCACTCGCCCTGGCGGCGGCCCTCGCCCTCACCCCCGCCCAATCGACCGCCAAACTCAACCTGTCCGGCCTCCGCTGCACGCACGGCCTCATCGGCCCGTCCCGCGCGACCACCAAGTTCCTGCCCGGCGACATCGTGTATCTGGTGTTCGACATCGACGGCGTGACCATCGGCAAGGACGGCAAAGTGGTGTACAGCATGGCCCTGGAAGTGACCGACAGCAAGGGGGCGGTGAAGCACAAGGTGGACCCGACCGAGCGGGTCGATTTCGCCCCGCTCGGCGGGGGCAAGGTGCCGGGGGTGGCGTTCGTGGTGGTGGGCGTGGACCTGGAGCCGGGCGAGTACAACGTGAAGCTGACCGCCACCGACACCAGCACCCCCGAGAAGGGGAAGCAGCCGAGCGGGACGGTCGAGTTCAAGTTCGAGGTGCTCAAGCCCGACCTGGGCATCGTCATGGTTCACGCCACCACCGACCCGGAAGGGCGGAACCCGACGCACACGACCGGGTTCGTCGGCCAGTTCCTGTGGATCCAGTTCGCGGCCACCGGGTTCAAGCGGGACAAGGACAAGAAGAACCAGCCCGACCTGGCGTTCGAGATGACCACCCTGGACGACAAGGGCACCTCGACCCTCGGCACGCCCATCACGCTGACGGCGACGGCCCTGGAGCCGCAGTACCCGACGTGCCAGGCGCGGATGAACGTGCCCCTCACGCGGGCCGGCAAGTTCACCGTGCGGCTGAAGGTGACGGACAACGTGGCCGGCAAGACGGCCACGTTCGAGCTGCCCATCGAAGCCGTGCCCGTGGGCAAGTGAACCGGGCCAAGCCGGTTCGCTGCGAGGCAACGCCGAGCGCGCTCGGCGTTGCCTCGCGGCGAACCCTCGTTCGTTACCCCCGCGCGGCGGCCGCCCACAGCAGGTACGCCACCCGCTCGCGGAGCACCTGGCGGCGGGTGGCGACCTTCACCCGCCGGTCCTTCCAGGCGTAGTACAGGGCGGCGATGGCCAGCACGGCCACGTTGCAAGTGAGCAGTTCGACCACGGCGGAGTCCTCCGGAGCGCGTCCGGCGTGCGGAGCGGGCGACACGCAACCGTAGGGCGGGGTTCCGGAAGGGCAAATGGAGTGGGCGACCGGAAGGCCGGCCCGGTATCGGCAAATCGGACGTGTCCGCACGGCGGTTTACGACACCTTCTCACCCCGTAAACCGGCCAACCCCTCGCTCCCCATCTGCAACGTTCGGCCCCCCACCTCAAGCTCGAACAGGTCGTCCAGTTCCTCGAACCGGCGGACGTACACCACCGTCCCCGGTGTTAACCCCAAACTCTTCCACCGCCGCAACCGCTCGGGCGTGTCGTCTTGCGCCTCGCGGATGGCCACGCAGTCGCCGGTGCGGAAGTCGCACAGGCGGGTGAGCGGGCGGCGGACCATTTCGCCGTCGGCCGACGGGATGGGGTGGCCGTGCGGGTCGTGGCTGGGTTCGCCCAGGTGGGCGGCGATGGCCTGCTCCAGCCGCGGGGAGATGGCGTGTTCGAGCGCCTCCGCCTCGGCGTCCACTTCGCTCCAATCGAGCTTCAGCACCTGCGTGAGGAACAGTTCGATCAGGCGGTGTCGGCGGATCACCCGCAGGGCCTCGGTGCGGCCGGCGGGGGTGAGCGTGGCCCCACTGCCCGGCTCGTAGTTCACCCACCCGGCCTCGGCCAGCCGCTTCATCATGCCCGTGACCGACGGCGCTTTCACCCGCAACTGCTCGGCGATGTCGGTCGGGGACGCCCGCCCGTGCGACTCCTCCAGCCGGTAGATGGCCTTCAGGTAGTCTTGGGCGGCGGAGCTGACGGGCGGCGGACTCATACCAGAAGGATACCGACCGCCGGGGGAGACGGGCGTGAAGATTCGGGGGTCGGGCGGAGGACCTCACCCCCCGGCCCCCTCGCCCACGGGAGAGGGGGTGTTCAAGGCGACGACGACTCCGTCCGTCGGCGAGCGGGAAGGAACTTTAGCAGGTCGAACACCCCCTCTCCCGTGGGCGAGGGGGCCGGGGGGTGAGGTCCGAATTCAATCACACCTCCACCGTCATGCCCGGTTCGCCGACGGCCACGTTCGCCAGCCCGCCGGCTTTCAACTCGCTCGTCACGTCGCCCCAGAACCGCGGCTTCACGTGAACGGCGAACACCCGCACACCCGATGGCAGCCGCTTCGCCGCGGTCAGGAATTGCGTCGTCGTCAGGTGGCTGCTGATGCCCGCCAGTTCGGTCATCCGATCCGGGAACGAGCACTCCAGGAACACCGCCCGCAGCCGCGGCCAGTTCGCCAGTGCCGTCAGCACTTCGGGGATCGGGCCGGTGTCGGTGAGGATCGCCACCGCCGACGTCTTGTCGTCGATCAGATACCCCACCGTGGGAATGGTGTGCCGCAGCGGGATGGGCGTGATGGCGTACTGGCCGACGGCGAACGGGCGGTCCGGCACCACCGGGTGAACGGCCACGAACGGCGGCACTGTCCGCGACATGCCGATGAAGTCGGGCATCAGGCGGCCGTTGAACAGGTCGGATTGCAGGGCGTCGAGCGTGTGCGGCAGGGCGTACACCTGCGGGCACTGGTCGCCGACCTGGTACACGTTGTCGAGGTAAATGGGCAGCCCGGCGACGTGGTCGATGTGGGCGTGCGTGAGCAGCACGTGCGACACCGCCGCCTGCTGGTCGAGCGGCAGACTGCCGAGCGGCCCGGCGTCGACGGCGATACGGCCGTCGATGACGAACCCGGTGAGCGGGTGCCCCGGCAGACCGCCGGCCGAAGCCGGCATGACATGAACGCGCATACACCACCGGCGGCGGATCGGGATTGTGGACCGCGGTGTGTGTACGATACCCTTCCCACCCGCCGGGCGCAAAGGGGAATGAGACGGCAGCCCGGCCTACGACCTGTTAGCCCGACGCGCGAGCGAGGGCCGAGCCACCTACCCCGACCCGGCGAGCGGCCTGCCCCTCGCTCGCGCGGCGGGCTAACAATCAGCACCACCATGCCACGACCCGGCAAAATCAACGTCGGCCTCCTCCTCAGCGTGCTCCTGAACGCGGCGCTGGCGGCGGGCGTGGCGTACCTGCTGTTCGCCCCGAAGCCGAAGCCGCCCGGCGGCACCGTCACCGGCGGCACCGCCGAACCGTCGACCGGCGGCGAAGTGAGCGCGCTCGGGCGGGTGCAGCCGGCCGGCGGGCTGATCGCCGTGTTCGGCCCGCCGGGTGATCGGATCGTGAAGTTCGAGACGCCCCTCGGCGACCGCGTGGACGCCGGCACCAAGCTGGCCACCCTGTCGGGCGAAGGCGAGCGGGAAGCCCAGGTGAAAGCCCTGGAAGCGCAGATCGAGGAGGCGAAGGCGATCCGCTCGGCGATCCTGGCGAGCAAGGAGGCGAAGCTGGCCGACATCGACGCCGAGACGAACCAGGCGAAGGTGTCGGCCGAACAAGACGGCAAGGCACTCGACGCCAAGCTGAAGGCGGTGGACGCGCAGCAGAAGCGGGCACTGGCCACGCAGAACCGGCTGAAGGCGGCCCGCGAGGCCGGCGTGAAGGTGTCGGCCCAGGAGCAGGACGAGGTGGACGCGCTGCTGGCGCTGGCCGACGCCGAGCGGGGGGCGACCGTCGCCCAGCAGGAGAAGTTGAAGGTGGTGCTGGAAGAAGGGAAGAAGTCGGTGGCGGCGAAGAAGGCGACCGTGGACGCCGAGACGAAACGGGCGCTCGCCCAGGTGCCCCTCACCACCCTCGACGCGAATTTGAAGGCCGTCAAGCAGAAGCTGGACAGCGGCCGGCTGCTCGCCCCGACCGGCGGCAGTGTGGTGCGGTTCCTGAGCAAGCCGGGCGACACCGTCACCACCATGCCCGTCCTGCAACTGGCCGACACCACCAAAATGATCGTCATCGCCGAGGTGTACGAGACCGACGTGGGCAAGGTGCGGGGGTGGCTGACCTCCGGGAAGAAGGTGACGGCCGAGATCGACATGCGGGGCGTGTCGGGGGACGACAAGAAGCCGCTGACCGGCCGGGTGATCGACGCCTCGCGGGTGGCCACCGTGGTGGCCAAGAACGTGCTCACCCCCCTCGGCCCGCGGGAGGACGCCGACCGCCGCGTGGTCGAAGTGGAAGTAGAACTCGACGCCACCGCCGCCGGCGTGGCGAAGGACTACCTCGGGTTGCAGGTGCGGGTGACGCTCAAGAGTGGTCAGTGAATCGCCCCGGAGGGGCGTTCGGATGTAGCCTGGGGCGGAAGCCCCAGGAGAGGAATCGAAACGAATCAAGCCCCGGAGGGGCGCTCGGCCGCACGCCCCTCCGGGGCTTGTACGTGTCCCGCCCAACCCTGGGGCTTTCGCCCCAGGCTACATCCGAACGCCGCTCCGCGGCTGAACCGCCGAATGACCTCCTCCCGCCTCGCCCTGTCGTCACTGCTCCACCAGCCCGGCCGCACGGCCGTGTCGGTGGTCGGCACGGCGTTCGCCGTCGTCCTCGTGTTCATGCAACTCGGCTTCCTCGGGTCGGTGGAGAACACGGCCACGCTGCTGTATGGCAAGATGCGGTTCGACGTGCTCGTGGTCAGCGGCGAGTACGTGGACCTGAGCCGGCCGGGAAAGGTGTCGCGGGACACGCTGGCGCGGGCCGGTGCGGTGCAGGGCGTGAGCGAAGTGCAGCCGGTGTCGTTCGGCACCGCCTACTGGCGGAACCCGACGGACGACCCGGAGAAGGGCCGCAAGCGGTGGGCCATCGCCGTGGTGGGCGTGCCGCCCGGCCAGCTCGACCGCGTGTTCCTGCCGCCCGGCGACGGCGGCATCTTCGACACGGCCGACGAGCAGGCGGGAAAACAGGCGGCGCTGGCCCGCGTGGGCGAGGTGCTGTTCGACGCGAAGTCGCGGCCGGACTTCGGGCGGGTGGAGGACATGACGCCCGGCAGGACCGAGACCGAACTGAACGGGCAGAGCGTGCGGCTGGCCGGGTACTTCCGGGCCGGCACCGGGTTCAACTACACCGGCCTGCTGCTGACCAGCGAGCGGACCTTTTCCGACCACATGGGCACCCCGCCGCACCTGGTCACGTTCGGGCTGGTGAGCGTGACCGCGGGCGAGACGCCGGAGGCGGTGAAGGAGCGGCTGACGCAGTCGCTGGCGGCCGACGGGGTGAAGGTGTTCACGCGGGCGGAGATCGGCCAGGCCGAACGCGACTACTGGGTGAACCGCACGGCGCTGGGCCAGTTCTTCTACTTCGGCGTGCTCCTGGCCGTCACCGTGGGCGGCATCTTCATCTACCAGATGATGGTGGCCGACATCAAGAAGCACATGCCCGAGTACGCCACCCTGAAGGCGATGGGGTACAAGTTCGGCTACCTGTTCCGGGTGGTGGTGTGGCAGTCGGTCTACCTGAGCGTGGGCGGGTACGCGCTCGGACTGGTCGGCGGGCTGGGGCTGTATGAAGTGGCGAAGGCGGCGGCCCGCCTGCCCATCGGCATGACGTGGGAGCGGGTGGGGTTCGTGCTGGCACTCACCGTCGGCATGTGCGTGCTGTCGGGGCTGCTGGCCGTGCGGAAGGTGCGCACCGCCGACCCCGCCGACCTGTTCTGACGCGGGTCCGACGCCCTCCGCGTGGCGGGTGAGGCCCTCACGGGGTGCCGTTCGCCGGCACAACTTCTCCCTTGCATCCCGCCCCCGGCGGCGAAACAATCTCCTGACCCGCCGGCGTCCGCCTCTCCCCCACTTGGGCCAGTCATGCGGATCGCACTCCCCGCCTTGCTGCTTTGTGCTTCGCTCGCCACCGCTGCTGACCCGTGGGCACTTCAGCCGGTGAAGCGGCCCGACCCGCCGAAGCTCGATGACGCGGGGACGAAGTGGGCGAAGACGCCCATCGACCATTTCATCTGGGCGAAGCTGGCCGAGAAGAAACTGACGCCGAACGGCCCCGCCGACCCGCGAACCGTCCTCCGTCGTGTGCATTTCGACCTGACCGGCTTGCCGCCGTCGCCCGAACAGCTCGAAGCGTTCGCCAAGAACCCGGCCGACGACGCCTACGCCAAGATCGTGGACGAACTGCTGGCCAGCCCGCACTACGGCGAACGCTGGGCACGCCACTGGCTCGACGTGGGGCGGTACGGTGAGAGCGACGGGTTCGAGCGGAACGCCCCGCGGCCGACCGCCTGGCACTACCGCGACTGGGTCATCAAGGCGTTGAACGCCGACCTGCCGTTCGACCAGTTCGCCAAACTGCAACTGGCCGGCGACGTGCTCGATCCGGACGGCGACGGCGTGAAGGCGACCGGCTTCCTGGTGGCCGGCATTCACAACACCGTCCTCGGCTCGAACAAGATCGCCAACCTGACCGCGAGACAGGACGAACTCGAAGACGTGATCGCCGCCGTCGGGCAGACCTTCATCGGGTTGACGGTGCAGTGCGCCCGCTGTCACGACCACAAGTTCGACCCGGTCGATCAGGGCGACTACTACCGCATGGCGGCGGTGCTCGGCGGGGTGACGCACGGCGAGCGTGCCACGTCGTCCACCGCACGGAACAAAATGACGGCCGAGCGGGACGCGGTCTCGAAGAAGCTGGCCGCCCTGGAATCTCAGGCCCGCGGGCGGGTGAAGCCGGACGGCAAGAAGACGACGGCGGTACCCCCGCTCGCCCGCTGGTCGTTCGAGAAAGACGCGAACGATTCGGTGGGCACGTTGCACGGCGAGCTGAAAGGCGGGGCCAAGGTGGCGAACGGTCGGCTCGTGCTCGACGGCAAGGCGGCCTTCGTGCAAACCGCTCCGTTGGTGGCCGACCTGACCGAGAAGACGCTCGAAGTCTGGGCCGTACTGCCCGACCTGACCACCCGCGGGGGCGGACTGCTCACCATCGAAGCGGCCGGCGGGGGCACGTTCGACAGCATCGTGTTCGGCGAACGTCAACCGAAACGGTGGGTGGCTGGCAGCGACAGCTTCCGCCGCACGAAGGACCTGACCATCGCCGACGAGACCGTGACGGATCGCGCGGTTCATCTGGTGGCGGCATACGGCAAGGACGGCAGTGTCACGCTCTACCGCGACGGCGAGTTGCTCGACGCGGCGTACACGCCGAAGGGGTCGGGGCTGCAAACGTACCCTGCGAAGACGGCCCGCGTGCTGCTCGGCCTGAGGCACACCAACGGGGGTAACGCATTCTTCCGCGGCGAGATCGACGAGGCCCGCATCTATGACAAGGCGTTGTCAGCGGCGGAGGTGAAGGCGAACACGACCGCCGGGCCGGACGCGACGGGCGTGAGCCGTGATGCGATGCTGGCCGCGATGACCGATGCGGAGAAGGAACAGCACGCGAAGTGGGTGAAGGAGCGAAGCGAACTGGACGTGAAGTTGAAAGCGGTGCCGGGGCCGGAGAAGGTGTTCGCCACGGTGAGCACAGCGGTGCCGGTCACGCACATTCTGAGCCGTGGGAGCGTCGAGAAACCGAAGAAGGAGGTGACGCCCGGCGGGGTGGGGTGCGTGCCGGGCGAGAGCGCCTTCGACCTGACCGCGAAGGCGACGGACGGCGAGCGACGCAAGAAGCTTGCCGAGTGGGTGGCGAGGGCGGACAACCCGCTGTTCACCCGCGTGATCGTCAACCGCCTGTGGCACCACCACTTCGGAGTTGGCATCGTGGACACGCCGAGCGACTTCGGCGCGAACGGCGGCAAGCCGAGTCACCCCGAACTGCTGGACTGGCTGGCAAGCGAACTGGTCGAGCGGAAGTTCCAACTGAAAGCGATCCACCGCCTCATCGTCACCTCCGCCGCGTACCGCCAGTCGTCGGCCCCGAACCCCGCGGCCGCGAAGCTCGACGCCGACAACCGCCTGCTGTGGCGGAAGTCGCCGACCCGCCTGGAAGCCGAAGCGGTGCGAGACGCCATCCTCGCGGTGAGTGGCGAACTCGACCGCACCGTCGGCGGGCCGCCGTTCCACGACGTGAAGACCTACGAGAACAACGGCACCACCTACTACCAGCCGCTCGACGCGCTGCCGGCGAACGCCAACCGCCGCACGGTCTATCGGTTCAGCCCCCGCGGGGAGCGGAACGCCGTGCTCGAAACGTTCGACTGCCCCGACCCGTCGGCCCAGACGCCCCGCCGCCAGACGACGACGACACCCCTGCAAGCGCTGGCGCTGTGGAACGACGCCTTCGTGCTGCGGAGTGCGGAGAAGTTCGCCGAACGAGTGACAGCCGACTGTCAGCGGGGGAGTGTGGAAGACAAGGTGAAGCGGGCGTACCGCTTGGCGATTGGGAGAGATCCGACGGCGGACGAGGCGAAACTGGCCGCATTGCTGGTGGAGAAGCACGGGTTGAAGGCGTTGGGCCGGGTGCTGTTCAACTGCTCCGAATTCGTGGTGATCGAGTAATGAGTGTCGCCGTTCGCTCCGCGAACGGGTGCTATGCAACGCAGGTGCGTGTGGCGAGGAGACAATCACCCCCACCTCTCCCCTCTGGGGAGAGGTCGCCGAGGTGAACGCAGTGAACCCGGCGGGTGAGGGGTGGGAAAACTGTCCCCTTACCCGCCGCCCTCGCTCCGCTCGGTGCAGCGACCTCTCCCCAGCGGGGAGAGGTGGGGTGATTCGACTGACCGCTCAAGCGTGACCCCAGGCGTCACTCGCCCCTCGCTCGCGCGTCGGGCTAACAGGATTCGCCCATGCTCCCCTTCCACGCCTCCCGTCGCGGGTTCTTTTCCTGGTCTGCCCGCGGGCTGGGGGCGACCGCCCTTCTGCACCTGCTCGACCGCACCGGCGCCGCCGAGAAGACGCACCACCCGGCGAAGGCGAAGCGGGTGGTTCACATCTCGCTCATCGGCGGGTTGAGCCATGTCGATTCGTTCGACCCGAAGCCCGAACTCGACAAGCGGCACGGCAAGGCTCTGGAAACGAAGGAGACGCCCGACACCTTCTTCGGCCAGTTCGGGCGGTTGCGGAAGGCAGATTGGCAGTTCAAGAAGCGGGGCAAGAGCGGGCTGGAAGTGTCGGAGTTGTTCCCGCACATCGCCGCGTGTGCCGACGACCTGACCGTCATCCGCTCCATGCTGGCCGACTCCGCCAACCACACGCCGGCTCTCTATTTGCAAACGTGCGGGTTCCAGTTCAGCGGGTTCCCGAGCGCCGGGGCGTGGGCCAGCTACGGCTTGGGCAGCGAGGCCGACGACCTGCCGGCGTATGTGGTGCTGCCCGACCCGCGGGGGCTGCCGAACGGCGGGGCGTCGGTGTGGAGCAGCGGCTTCCTGCCGGCGGAACACCAGGGCGTGCTGTTCGGCACGGGGGACCAACCCGTGCGGGATTTGTTCCCGGCGACGAAGCAGACGAAAGAAGCGGAGTCCGATTCCCGCGACCTGCTGAAGCTGATGAACGACAAGCACCGCGAGCGGAGCGGCGACGACCCGCTGTTGACCGCCCGCGTGCGGAGCTACGAACTGGCCGCGAAGATGCAGCTTTCGGTTCCCGCCGTCGCCGACCTGAGCAAGGAGACGGAAGAGACGAACAAGCTGTACGGGCTGGACGACAAGGTCACCGCCGCGTTCGGCAAGAACTGCCTGCTCGCCCGGCGCTTGCTGGAGAAGGGGGTGCGTTTCGTGCAGTTGTTCAGCGGCGGGCCGATTGCCGGCAACCCGCGGGCCAGTTGGGACGCGCACGAGAGCGTGAAGCAGAACCACACCGCGGAGGCGGCGAAGATCGACAAGCCGGTCGCCGGGTTGCTCGCCGATTTGAAACGGACGGGACTGCTGAAAGACACGCTGGTGCTGTTCACCACCGAGTTCGGCCGCACGCCGTTCGCGCAGAGCGCCGCCGACCAGGTGGGCGAAGGCCGCGACCACAACAAGTACGGGTTCAGCGTGTGGATGGCCGGGGCCGGGTTGAAGCCTGGGATGGCTTACGGCAGCACGGATGAAGTCGGCTGGAAGGCGGCCGATCACCCGGTGCAGTGGTACGACTTCCACGCCACCGTGTTGCACCTGATGGGGTTGGATCACGAGAAGTTGACCTTTTACCACAATGGCATCGGCCGGCGGTTGACGAATGTGCACGGCGAGGTGGTGAAGGGCGTGCTGGGGTAATCCGTGTTCGCCGCGACCTCCGGGAGCGTGCGACGGTTCCGCTCTCGGAGGTCGCGGCGAACACTCCGTTGGCTATCATTCCAGTACCCTCCCGCCGTGCCCATCGGAGCCGTCGCGCATGTCCGGTCTGAACTTGTCCGAAGCGTACACCGTCGAATACCTGGAGTCCGAATACGCCCGCTTCCTAAACGACCCGCAGGCGGTCGAGCCGTCGCTCTACTGGCTGTTCATGGGGGCCGAGAACTACGGCGGCGGCGAGCCGACATTCCGGGCGAACGGGCACACCAGCCACGCCCCCGCGAGTCTGAACGGCCACCGCCCGGTTCCGCTGTCCACGCTGAATGTCGAGAGCCGCGTGCAGACGGCCGCCGTCCGGCTGATCAACCAGTACCGCCTGTCCGGGCACCTGATCGCCCGCATCAACCCGCTGCAAGACCCGCCGGCCGAGGTGCCGTTCGAACTCGACCCGAAGCGGTTCGCCGTCGACGAGCACGCCGACGCGCACGTGACCGTCGACGGCTCCATGCTGTTCGGCATGGACCGCGACACCACCTTCGGCGAGTTGCTCACCGCCCTCCGCGAGACGTACACCGGCGGCGTCGGGTTCGAGTTCATGCACGTGATGAACTTCGAGGCCCGAAGCTGGCTGGCCCGGCAGATCGAGCCGTCGCACTTCCGGTTCGAGCCGACCCGCGAGCAGCGGACCCGCACCCTCACCCTGCTGCGGCGGGCGGAGGTGTTCGAGAACTTCCTGCAGACCAAGTTCCTGGGCAAGAAGCGGTTCGGGCTGGAGGGCGGGGAGACGCTGGTGCCGCTGCTGGACGCGATCGTGCGGGTGGCCGGCACCAGCGGGGTGAAGGAGATCGTCATCGG
>JANNQE010000384.1:0-6109 GCA_031441625.1 Planctomycetia bacterium | reverse complement strand
CACCTCCGCATGGTCGATCACGCCGCCGAGCGGGACGCCGACGCCATCATCGCCATGCGGTACGACGCCACCGAGATCGGCCAGCAGTTGACCGAAGTGCTCGCCTACGGCACCGCCGTTCGGCTCGAACCGCTCGACGGCCCGCGGCGGGCCGAGCGGGCGGACGACGCCGGGTGAGCCGCGCTACTTCGCCCGCTCCTTCAGCCGCTTCGCCGCCTCTTTCGCCTCCTGGGTGACGGGCGACGCCGACGCCCCGCTGCCCAGCTTCTCCAGCACCGCCCTCGCCGACGGGGTGCCGATCCGTTCCAGCACCTCCACCGCCCGCAGCAGCCGCAGGCGTTCCGTGTCGGTCTCCTCGCCTACGAGTGCCTCCAACAGCCGGCGGATGCGCTCGCCCTGTTCGGCGTTCGCGTCGGGTTGCGCCGCCCTCAACTCGTCGGCCGACAGTTCGCCCCACCGCCGCAACTGCTTCTCGGCGGCTTCCCGCACCTTGAACTCGCGGTCGCCCAGGTCGGCCACGGCCGCCTTCACCCGGTCGGCCGGCGGCACGCTCACCGGGCGGACCACGTCGGCCAGCAGCGGCACGGCCACGTCCGGCTTGGCCACCAGCCCGGCCACCGCACGCCCCGCCAGCTTCGCGTCGGCGCTCGCCAGCGCCACCCACAGCGCTTCGCCCGGCTCTGGGTCGGCGGTCGGCGGCAGTTTAATGGCCGCGTCCACGTCCCACACCAGGGCGGTGCCGTCGTCGTGCGCGGAGATCAGCCGTTTGCCGTCGGGGGTGAAGGCCAGGGCGACCACGCTCGACTTGCACTCGGCCAGCAGGATAGCGTTGCGGTCGGCCCGCGGGTCGGTGGTGTTCCGCAGGGCGATCCGCCGCGAACTGCGGGCGGTGGTGGCGAACCAGTCGCCGTCGGGGCGGAAGGCGGCGATGCGGGTGGTGCTCCACTGCCGGGCTTCGCGGAAGCGGATGCCGCCGTCGGCCGCGTCGAACACCGTCACCCGCCCGTTCGCCCAGAAGGTGGCGATCTTCCCGCCGTCGGCCGAGAACTGCACCTGCCCGCGGAGGAAGCTCGGCCCCTCGTCGTCGCTGTCCCATCGCGACCGGCTGAAGCGGTTGTCGTCTTGCGAGTCGAAGTCGGTCGCCGGCAGTTCGGCCGTCGTCCGCTCCTTCCCGCTCGCCAGCTCGTACACCTTCAACTCCTTCTTGCCGACCACCGCCAGCGCCCGCCCGTCGTCCGAGAACGCCGCCGCCGCACTCGCCTCGGCCGCTCGCACCCGCCGCCCGCTGCCCGCGTCGAACACGCCGGCGAAGGTGCCGCCGGCCGCGTACACCCGCTTGCCGGTGGCGTCGAACCGCACGAACACCGGCGGGGCGGCGAACTCCTGCGGCCAGGCGGTGCCGGTGCCGGTGGCCGTGTCGTAGGTGAACAGCTTGCGGTCCCTGACGTCGTACTCCACGCTCAGTGCCCCGTCCGGGCTGACGGCCTGCACGCTGGTGCCCCGCGCGTTCGCCCGCCCGGTCCGCTCGCCGATCAACTTCCCGTCGGCGGTGTACACCCGCACGGTACGGTCGGCGTGCCGGACGCTCACAGTACCGTCGGCCGCCACGCCCAGCCCGAGGCCGGCCGCGTACTGCTGGTCGAAGCGGTACACCGTCTTGCCCGTGTGCGGGTCCCACACCACCGGCGGGCGGTCGTGGAACACGTCCACGCATCGGGCGGCCGACCGCGAGTACCGCATGATTCGCAGGCCGCTCCGGTCGTGCGCCGGCTCGACGGGGGTGAGCGACCCTTTCGCGTCGTACACGCCCACACCCGCCCGCACGATGCTCTTGCCGTCCGGGGCGAAGGTGAAGTCGTCGGCCGCGTCCACGCTCGCGGCGGTCGGCTCGCCGAACCCGTCGGCGGTCAACTCGAACGTCATCGCCCCGCGCTCCCACCCGGCGACCACCTTCGACCCGTCCGGCGTCGGCACCAGCGGCAGGTACGACCGATACCGGCAGGGGGCGAAGGCGATGCGCTCGCCGCCGCCGGCGTCGTAGGCTTCGATGCCGCGGTCCCACCCGTGGAACAGCCGCTTGCCGTCGGCCGACATGGCCCACTGGTCGCTCGAAGACGTGCCGCGGAACGCGCGGATGGTCGGCGTCGGGTCGGCGATGTCGGCCAGGATCGCACACGAGTAGCCGCTGGTGTCGCGGTACCTGAACAGCAGGCGTTTGCCGTCGGCGGCGGGCGGGGGGATGTCGGCCGACGACCCGTAGTTGGGCACGTCGAACCCGGCGAACACCTTCCCCGTGGTCGGGTCGCGGACCTCGACCCGCTTGGCCGACGGAGAGTACAAGACGTGCCGGCCGTCGGGCAGGAACCGCAGCACGGCGGCGGGGAAGTCCTTCAGGTAGCCGGGCGTGACGTCCTGCTTCTTGTCCAGGTCGAAGACGGACACGATGCCGTCGATGGGGCGGGCGAGCAGGCGGTCGTCGTCGGAGAAGACGACCCAGTCGCCGGGGTAACGGTGGCGGCGGGTGGGGTCGCCGAGGCGGGCGATGGCGACGGGGGGAAGGGCGAAGCCGTTGCGATCGACGGCGGGGGCGGGCGGGCCGTGCGGCTCGTCGGGCGGCCCGCCGGCGACCAGCAGGGCGAGCAGGGCAACCGAGTTCAGCATACCAGGCCCTCGAACGGGGCGGCCCACCGCGGGGAGGAGAGGCGACGGCAGGCGAAAGGATGACGGGTGAATCGTACCCGGACTAACCGCCGCGGGGGAAGAGCGAAGTGCGGGGCAGGTGGGGTGGTCCGCTCTCGCCGAGAGCGGGCCACCTTACCTGAATGGCGGCACCTACTCCTTCAACTCCGGGAACACGTCCGTCGGCAACCCGGCCGACTTCATCGCGTCGGTCAGCTTCCGCACGGCGGCGAAGCGGTAGTTGGCCACCTGCTGTTCGCTCACCTTCAAGAACTCCGCCACCTTGTAGTTCGGCCAGCCCTTCACGAACAGCAGTTCCAGCACCTGCACCCGCACCCACTCGCCCTTCTGTCGGAAGCCGTCCACGACCTCCTTGAGCGCCCGCGTGACCGCCTCCGACTCCAAATCCACCCGCTCTTTGCTGCGGGCCAGGCTGCTGGCCGGCCGCTGCCGCTCGTCGGCCGCCTTGCCCATCTGCTCCTCGTCCGCGTCGTTGCCGGCTTGCATCGGCCGCCGCCCGCTCTTCCGCAGGTGGTCCGTCACCTTGTGCGAGGCGATGGTGAACAGCCACGTCTGCAGTTCCCGCTTGTCGTCGTAGCTCGGCAGGCTGTTCAGGAAGCCGATGAACGTCTCCTGCACGGTGTCGTCGGTGCTGGCGTGGTCGCGGAGCCGCCGCCGCACGTAGGCCCGCAACCGCCCCTCGTACCGGGCGACCAATTCTTCCCAGGCGGAATCGGCCTTCGCCCCGCCGCCGCGGATCTGCTGAACCAGCAACCGATCCGAATCGCCGGTCATGGCGGCCCTCGGGGACGAACGCGGGATGCGAGTATTGTACTTCATCCGGGCGGCGGAAACGAAAGTAGCCCCTGGGCTCGGCGACCCCCTGATTGGTGGGATCGCCTACTGCCAGGGGCCGTTCAGAACGACGCGCGCCGAAGTATTCTACCAGTCGCCGAGCACTTCGCCGCCGTCCCGCGTGACCATCGCCCAGAACACCGTTTCGCCAATCGAAGGGTGGAGTGTCCGCACGCTCCCGTCCATGAGAGAAACGACCAGTCCGGCCCGGTGCAGCGCGTGGAGTCGATCCTGTTTGGCGGTTCGGGGGTCGGGTAGCACATCGAACGTCACGCCAGGAACGGACGCGCGAGTGATCGGCGGGTTTCCCGTTGTCACCGGCAGAACGTCCCTCCACCCCGGATCGGCGAATGTCGCCCGCCGTGGGCCACCCGCAATACCGAGAAACGCAGGGACCCAAGTTCCGCAGTCGTAGATTGTGTAGGCATTCGGATTCTCCTTCGGAAGCAGGAGATAGCGTTCAGCAAAACACAGCGTGTTCGAGGTCCCGTCGGTGAAGGATGCGGCGAGATTCGGATCACCGGCAAAGGCCGACATGTTTGCTGAATAGCTGCTCGGATAAGACCCGGCATGAACGGTTGGGCTCAACAACGGCATCGTCGGATCAGCAGGACTCATGAACTTCTTACGCCACCGCCATGTGGACCGCGGGTCCTCTCGCCGGAGGCGAAGGATCTCGGTTTCGGAGATCTCATCCTCGATGTACGGCCGCAGAAATGGGAATGGCGAATGCCCGTTGGCCTCCCCGCCGTACGCGAGAGGGTCTTTGGACCCCGGCAGTTGTCCGTCGTGAGCCGAGGAGTAGTTGTGCAGGGCGAGCGTGATCTGCCGCAACTGGTTGGCCGACTGCATACGGGCGGCCGTCTGTCGCACCTGTTGTACGGCGGGCAGGAGCAGGCCGATGAGGATGGCGATGATAGCGATCACCACCAGCAACTCGATCAGTGTGAACCCATTCCGCTCTCTCAGTTGGCGCATCGGAATTCCCTCTCCTCTCATTTCGGGTGGTGGCAGAACTCGTTCTCCGAACGACCTCAACTTGCGTAGTCTCCGACTCACACTCACGGCACGAAGTTCGTCTGCACCCCCGGCGGTCCCCAAGCGACAGGGTTGTTAGCACCACCCGGCCCGTCCACATAGACCTGAACGATCACCGTGTACTTCTGGGGTGCCCCTGCACCATCGAGTTTGTCAACACGTATGTCGCTCGTAACGTAGATCAGGCGGGCCAGAGCGAGGTCGTCTGTCGTACCGACGAAAACGAGGTTTCCGGTGGCTGCGTCCTGTTTGTACCAGCTCGCCACGACCTTGTTCTTCACCTGATTGGCAGGGATGTTGTGGTTCCCAGTGGCGTAGACATCCGCCTTGCCAGCAGGCGGATTTGCGACCGCGTTGACTTTCGCCTGAACCGTGGGGGCCACCTGAGCCATCACGTTGCTTCCGCCGACCAGCATGACCAGCACCGCCGTCGCCGTCCAGAGCAGGTTGCGCATCACTGTTCCTCGTGGGGTCGTTCAGCTGGGTGGGAATCTGACAGCAATAGAGGTTACAACGGGGGGGGGCGCGGGTTGTCAATCGGAACGCGCGTCAGATTGCGCGAAAGATTCGAGAAGGTTTCGGCTGGTTTCTCGCGGCCCAGTGGCCACTACAACACCCGTCCGGCACGCTGCCGGTTTCGTTCCCCGCCGGAGGTCTCGCATGGTTCGCCGCCGTTGGGCCGCGGTCGCCGCTCTGCTGGTGCCGCTCGCCGTGTTCGCCCAGGAGAAGCCGTTGACGTACCCGAAGACGAAGAAGGTGGACGTGGTGGACACCTACCACGGCACCAGGGTGGAAGACCCGTACCGCTGGCTGGAAGACGACGTTCGCAAGAGTAAGGACGTGGCCGACTGGGTGGCCGAACAGAACAAGATCACCGACGCCTACCTGGCCGCCATCCCCGAACGCGACGCCATCAAGAAGCGGATCACCGAGCTGTACGACTTCGAGAAGTTCACCCTGCCGAGCAAGAAGGGCGGGCGGTACTTCTACAGCCGCAACGCGGGGTTGCAGAACCAGAACGTGTGGTACGTGCAAGACACCGCCGACGCCGAGCCGCGGGTGCTGCTCGACCCGAACGCCTGGACCAAAGACGGCACCGTCGCCCTGAGCGGGCTGGCCGCGAGTGATGACGGCAAGTACCTGGCCTACGGCAAGAGCGAGAGCGGGTCGGACTGGCAGACGTGGGGCGTCCTCGACATCGCCACCGGCAAGCCGCTCGCGGATGAACTCAAGTGGGTGAAGTTCAGCAGCGCCTCGTGGACGAACGATAGCAAAGGCTTCTTCTACAGCCGCTTCCCCGAACCGGCGGGCGATGCCAAGTTCCAGTCGCTCAACGAGAACATGAAGCTTTACTACCACCGCCTCGGCACGCCGCAAACGGATGATGTGCTCGTATTCGAGCAACCCGACCACCCGAAGTGGACTATCGGCGGCGGCGTCAGCGAAGACGGCCGCTACCTGATCGTCAGCGTCAGCGATGGCACTACCAGCCGCAAGGCTCGCATCCTTTACAAGGATTTGCAGGAACCCTTCGGCC
>JANNQE010000383.1:0-2884 GCA_031441625.1 Planctomycetia bacterium | reverse complement strand
GGGGGAGGTCGGAACGCGCAGCGTTCCGGGTGGGGGGTCTTGCTCCTCCTGTCACTGACAGTCGGCTGTCACCAGTCGGCCCCGGACACCGGCCCGAAGGCGGTCGCGGCCGTGCCCGTCACCGTCGGCCCGGTGGCCGAGCGGAGCGTGCGGCGGGTCATCCCCGTCACCGGCACGCTGCACGGGCTGGAGGACATCACCCTGTCGCCGAAGGTGGACGGGCAGGTGGTGTCCGCCCGCTTCGACCTGGGGGATGTGGTTCTGCCGGGCGACGTGCTCGTCGAACTCGACCCGACCGACTACGAGTTGAGCGTGCGGCTGGCCGAGAACGAAGTGGCGGTTCAAGAGTCGCAGGTGGCGGTGGCGAAAGCCCAGGTGGCGCAGGCGTCGGCACCACTGGCGAAAGTGAAGGCGAACCAGTCGCGGCTGGACGGCCTGTCAGGGGCCAGCCAGACGGAGCGGGACTCCGCCCGGTCGGACGTGCTGCTGACCGAAGCGAACGTGCTGGCGGCGGAAGCCGGCGTGAAGGCGGCGAACTCGACGTTCGGCATGAAACAGCGGTCGCTGGCGATGGCCGAGCAGAAGTTGCGGGACTCGCGGTTGCGGGTGCCGCGCCCGCCGACCTGGGGCGCGTGGGCGGCGGTGGTCGGCCCGGTCGCCCCGCCGTTCCAGTACACGGTCGCCGCCAAGATGGTGTCCGAGGGCGAGATGGCCCGCAGCTTCCCCGGCACGAACGCCTACCGCCTGGTCGTGTCGCACACGCTCAAGTTGAAAGTGACGGTGCCCGAGAAGCACGCCCCCGACGTGCGGGTCGGTCAGCCGGTGGACGTGCGGGGCGACTCGTCGGCCGTCACCTTCCCCGGCACGGTCGCCCGCATCAGCCCGACGGTGGACCCGCAGACCCGCACGTTTCAGGTGGAGGTCGCCGTGCCGAACGCCGACGGCAAGCTGAAGGCGGGCGGGTTCGTGCGGGCGGACATCGTGACCGGCACCGCCCCGGCGATCTCGGTGCCGCCGGCGGCGCTGGCGGTGTTCGCGGGTGTGAGCAAGGTGTTCGTGGCCGACGGGGACAAGGCCGTAGCGGTGCCCGTGCAGGTGGGCGACCGCGGCCCCGACTGGCTGGAGGTGACGGGCGACCTGAAGCCGGGGCAGACGGTGATCACGAGCGGGTTCATTCAGCTCTACGACGGGGCGGCGATCAGCGTGAGGAAGTGATGGGACCGTAATGCCCCAGGGCTTCCGCCCTGGGCTAGGAACGCCGGTCCCTTCGGGACGGAAATCCGAGTCAATCCCACGCCGCGAAGCGGCCGTCGTCCTTAGCCCAGGGCGGAAGCCCTGGGTACAAGCCACCGATCAGCGAGGCTTCCCCGTGACCGCCATCTGGGACATCTGCATCAAGCGGCCGGTGCTCACCGCCATGCTGGTGCTCGCCCCCATCGTGCTCGGCGTGGCGTCGTACACCCGCCTGGGAGTGGAACTGTTCCCGAACGTGGACGTGCCGGTGGTGGTCGTCACGACCACCCTCCGCGGGGCGAGCGTGGACGAGACGGAGGCGTCCGTCACCAAGCCGGTGGAAGAGGCCGTGAACACCGTGTCGGGCATCGACGAGATACGGAGCACCACGAAGGAAGGCTTCTCGCAAATCGTCGTCGGGTTCAAGTTGGAGAAGAACGGGAACGTCGCGGCCCAGGAAATCAAGGACAAGATGAACCTGGTGATGAGCCAACTGCCGCCCGGCACCGAAACGCCGAAGGTGGAGAAGTTCAACCTGGACGCGGCCCCCATCCTGACCATCGTGGTGTCCGGCAAGCGGAGCCTGCGGGAGATGACGGAGATCGCCAAGAAGCAGTTCAAGGAGGACATCGAGGGGAACGTGTACGGGGTGGGGGCGGTGGTGCTGGTCGGCGGGCAGCAGCGGGCGGTGAACGTGACCGTGGACCCGGCCAAGCTGGAGGGCAGCAAGCTGACCGCGTTCGACGTGAAGAGGGCGCTGGCCGAGCAGAACCAGGAGCAGCCGGGCGGGCGGGTGGACCAGGGGAACCGCGAGCAGAACCTGCGGACGGACGCCCGCCTGAAGGCGGTGGGCGACTTCCGCGACATCATTGTGGGCGTGGGCAAGAACGGGCACGCCACCCGCCTGAGCGAGGTCGGCACGGTCGAGGACGGCATCGAGGAACCCCG
The DNA here is from genome assembly GCA_031441625.1 of Planctomycetia bacterium. Lineage (GTDB taxonomy): Bacteria > Planctomycetota > Planctomycetia > Gemmatales > Gemmataceae > JALHQU01. The sequence goes on along the minus strand of JANNQE010000383.1, from coordinate 703 downwards.
CACGCTCAGCCGGCTGGACGGTGACACCGCGGTGTCACTCATCGTGCAGAAGCAGAGCGGCGGGAACACGGTGAAGGTGGCCGAGGGGGTGAGGGAGCGGCTGAAGCTGATCCAGCAGAACCTGCCGCCGGACGTGCAGGTGGTGGCCATCCGCGACCAGGCGACGTTCATCAAGGGGAGCATCGAGGAGGTGAAGTTCCACCTGCTGCTGGCGGCCGGGCTGGTGTCGGCCGTGCTCCTGCTGTTCATCCGCAACTGGCGGACGACGTTGATCGCCGCGCTGGCCGTGCCCACCAGCATGATCGGCACGTTCGCCCTCATGGACCTGATGGGGTTCAGCCTGAACAACATGACCCTGCTCGGCCTCATCCTGGCCGTGGGCATCGTCATCGACGACGCGGTGGTGGTGCTGGAGAACGTGGTGCGGCACATGGAGGAGTACGGCAGCACGCCGTTCGAGGCGGCCAGCAAGGCGACCAAAGAGATCTCGACGGCGGTGGTGGCCACCACCCTCAGCCTGGTGGTGGTGTTCGCGCCCATCGCCTTCATGACCGGGCAGATCGGCCGCTTCTTCAACAGCTTCGGGTTCGTCGTCGGGTTCAGCATCCTGCTCAGCATGGTCATCAGCTTCACCCTCACCCCCATGCTGTGCGCGCGGTTCTTGAAGCCGATCAAGGCGAAAAACGGTTTGCCGCGAGGCAAC
>JANNQE010000382.1:0-3345 GCA_031441625.1 Planctomycetia bacterium | reverse complement strand
GGAGAAGGAACTCGGCCTGAAGAGCAAACGCGACATCGAGAACCTGGTGCCGGGCGACCGCGAGGAGAGCGTGGCGAAGTTCGTGCAGCTTTGCAAAGACCGCGTGGACAAGTTCGCCCGCGTGCAGACCGAACAGAGCGTGCGCCTCGGCATGTGGATGGACTGGGACCGCACCGACGCCGACTGGGCGAAGCCGGTGGACGAGCGGAAGTCGTACTTCACGATGAGCAACGAGAACAACTACACGATCTGGAGCTTCCTGAAGAAGTGCCACGGCAAGGGGCTGATCTACCGCGGGTACGACGCCATGCCGTGGTGCGGGCGGTGCGGCGTGGGCATCTCCGAGCAGGAGATGAAGGAGGGCTACAAGCTGGTCGAACACCGGGCGGCGTTCGTGAAGTTCCCGCTGCGTGGTCGGCCGAACGAAAACCTGCTGGTCTGGACGACGACGCCGTGGACGCTCACCAGCAACGTCGGTGCGGCGGTCAACCCGGAGTTGGTCTACCTCAAGGTTCAACTGAAGGGCGAGACGTACTACGTCTCGAAGGGGGCGTTCAAACTCGACCGCATGGCCGGCGGCGACGGCGATGGTGACGGCGATGATTCGGTTAACCGCGAGGCGAAGACGAGCGCGAAACGCCGCCAGTGGCTCGACGGCGTGCCGCACCTCAAGAGCATCGAGCAGATGTTCAAGGAGAAGGCGGGCAAGGACGGGTTCGTCATCGCCGGTGAGGTGAAGGGTGAGGAACTGCTCGGCTGGGAGTACGACGGCCCGTTCGACGACCTGCCGGCACAGCAGGCGGAATCCGGCTACCCGGCTGAGGTCGCGCGGGTGGTGCGTGCCCAAAACTGGGCACCGGCCAAACCCGCGATGGCGTGTCACCGCGTCGTGAGTGGCGGCAAGGACGTGACCGACACCGAGGGGACCGGCATCGTTCACACCGCCCCCGGGTGCGGGGCAATCGACTTCACATGGGGCAAGGAGAACGGCCTGCCGCCGGTCGCCCCACTCGACGAAGGCGGTAACTTCCTCGACGGCTTCGGCCCGCTCGCCGGCAAGAACGCCGCCGACCCCGCCACCGCCGATGCAGTATTTGAACTGCTCAAGGCGAAGAACCTCCTCTTCACGACCGAGCGCTACGTCCACCGCTACCCGCACTGCTGGCGGTGCAAGACGGAGTTGCTCTACCGGCTCGTGGACGAGTGGTTCATCGGCATGGGCAAGCGGAACACGGAGGAGGGCTTCCGCGGCGACATCATGAAGGTGGTGCAGCGGGTGACGTTCCTGCCGGAGTCGCTCAACGGCCGGGCGCGTGAGTACGACTGGCTCTGGAACATGGGCGACTGGATGATCTCGAAGAAACGTTACTGGGGCCTCGCCCTGCCGATCTGGGTGGACGAGCAGACCGGCGACTTCGAGGTAATGGGCAGCTTCGCCGAATTGAAAGAGCGAGCGGTGGAAGGGTGGCAGGAGTTCGACGGCAACAGCCCGCACCGGCCGTTCGTGGACCGGGTGAAAATCAAGAACCCGAAGACCGGCAACCTGATGGCCCGCGTGCCGGACGTGGGCAACCCGTGGCTCGACGCCGGCATCGTCGCGTTCAGCACGATGAAGTACAACCAGGACCGCGCCTACTGGCGGAAGTGGTACCCGGCCGACTTCATCACCGAGAGCTTCCCCGGCCAGTTCCGCAACTGGTTCTACGCCCTGCTCGCGCTCAGCACCATGATGAGCGACGGCGAACCGCCGTTCAAAACGCTGCTCGGCCACGGGCTGGTGAAGGACCAGTACGGCCACGAAATGCACAAGGGGTCGGGGAACTCCATCGAGTTCGTTGCCGCGGCCGACAAGGGCGGGACGATTCCCGACTCGAAAGGGAATCCGCTACAGTTCAATGCCATTGGCGCGGACGTGATGCGGTGGCTCTACTGCCGGCAGAACCCGGCGGCGAACCTGAACTTCGGCCCCGGCCCGGCCGACGAGGTGCGGTCGAAGTTCATCTTCAAGCTGTGGAACAGCTACAGCTTCTTCTGCAACTGCGCCGCCGGCGACGGTTTTGACCCGGCCACGCACACCGTTGACGTTTCCGAGCGGCCTGACCTGGATCGCTGGATTCTGAGCAGTCTTTACGAATTGGCACTCACTGCCAACACCTCCCTCAGAGGACCGCTTACGGCTGAGGAAGTGGCTCACCTCAAAGCGACTTCGGAGCCAGTGCAAGGGCCGATCAAGACCTACGACGTGATGTCCTTCGCTCTTGCCGCCGAGAAGTTCGTCGATGAAGACTTGTCGAACTGGTACGTCCGGAGGGTGAAGCCGCGGCTGAACAGCAAGGTGGCCGACCTGGATGAAGCAGGGTTGAAGGACAAGTGGGCGGCGTATCAAACGTTGCACACGGTGTTGACGACTCTGTGTCGCCTGCTCGCACCGTGCATCCCGTTCATCACGGAAGTGATGTGGAAGAACTTGGGCGGCGGAGCGGAGTCAGTTCACCTGACTGATTACCCGAGCCATCACGATTTGCCATTTGAGGGCGATGTACTCACCCAGATGGACACGCTTCGGGATGTCATCACCCTCGGCGGGGCGGCGCGGAACGTGGCCAAGATCAACGTGCGGCAGCCGCTCGCCGAGTTGGCCGTGCGGGTGCTGTCGGATGAGGAAGTGGCCACGGTGAAGCGGTTCGACCAGCTCATCCGCGACGAGTTGAACGTGAAGGCGGTGGTCGTGTACGGGCCGGGGTCGAACCTGCTGTCCGCGACCGCCAAGTTCAACGCCAAGACTGCCAACGCCAAACTCGGTGCGAAGAAGAAGGACGCCGAGGCGGAGTTGGCGAAGCACGACGCCGGCGAGTTGGCCAAGCAACTGCGGGCCGGGCCGGTCGAGTTCGCCGGAGTCGCGTTGGAAGCGTCGGACATCGTGATCCAGTTTAGCGCGGATCAACCCGGCTACGCAGGGACCGCCGACGGCAAAGGCCGCGAGGCAGTGGTGTTCACGGTCATCACCGAAGAGTTGAAGCTGGAAGGGCTGGCCCGGAACGTCGTCCGGCAGGTGAACATCGCCCGCAAGGACGCCAACCTCGACATCGCCGACAGCATCGTGCTGCACCTGAGCACCACCGCCGAACCGCTGGCGAAGGCCATCGCCGCCCACCGAGACACCATCGCCGCCGAGAGTCAGGCGACCGCGTGGAGCGACACGCCGCCGGACGGCGGGCACCGCAGCGAAACGAAGATCGACGGCCACCCGCTGGTGATCGCGTTCAAAAAGGTGTGACATGCCCCCCGCTGAAATCATCGCCCTGCTGCAATCCCACTTCGGCACGACCGTCACGCCGGGTCCGG
>JANNQE010000381.1:0-8115 GCA_031441625.1 Planctomycetia bacterium | reverse complement strand
ACTCTCGTCGCCCGCGGGTGGTTTATGGTATACAACGATACAACCGCCGCCGGCGGGAGACACCCCCCTCCACCCGCGATTCCCCCGAGGTCCGATCACACGATCGACTGCCCGTCCCCCCGCTCATCCCCCAGCGTATTTCCCCAGCGACCCGCACCGATCCCTGACGGTGCGGGTCGCTGTCGTTTCTGGAAGCCGTCTTGAAACACGGTGTGGTCGTCGTCGCTGCTGGTTGCGCGTCACGCCGGTTCAACTCGTTACCAACAATTCACACACCCGGCTCGTCTCTCTGGTAGTTTGAACTGGCGACGGCCGAAACGTCGTCGGCCCGCTCCTGTCCGTCTTCATGGTTGGAGGCACGTCATGACCCGTCGGCTCCGTCGACTCGCCGCCACTGCCGCCCTGGGCGTCGCGGCCTCGGCATCCCTCACCGTCGGCTGCAACCGCACCCCGCCCGCCCCCGCGGCGGACGAACCGCCCGTCGCCGTCGTGCCGGTGCTCCCGTCCGACGACTCGGCGAAGGGCGTGGAGATCTCGCAGGGCATCGCCCTGCCGGGCGACGGCAAGCTGGTGACGGCGGTGGCACCCAAGCCGCTCTCGGACGCTGTGAAGAAGGGGGTGACGTTTTTGGCCGAGACGCAGCAGGCGGACGGCGGGTGGAACCAGGGCGGCGGGTGGCGGACGAGCGACAAGGGGTCGAACGGGCGGGTGGAAGGGAAGGAGGTGGCCGACCCGTCGGACGTGGGCAACACGGCGTTCGCCCTGCTCGCCTTCCTGCGGGCCGGGCACTCGGCCGCCGCCGGCGACTACAAGGACGTGGTGGGCAACGGGCTGGCCTTCCTGTGCAAGAAGGTGAGCGCGGCCGACGCCGACTCGCTGTACGTGACCGACGTGCGGGACACCCAGCTTCAGAAGAAGATCGGCAACTACGTGGATACCTTCATGACCACCCTCGTGCTCACCGAGTTCAAGGGGCAGGCGGGCGACCACGAGAAGGCGGTGGCCACGGCGCGGGACAAGTCGCTCGACAAGATCGCCAAGAACCAGACGGAGAAGGGCGAATACGCCGGCAACACCGGGTGGGCGTCGAACCTGTCGTGGGGGATCGCCAACAAGGCGCTCAGCCGGGCCAAGATGAGCGGGGCCAAGGTGCCCGAGCAGGTGATCGTGCGGGCGACCAAACGGCTGGAATCGCAGGCGGCGGCCGTGCCGGAATGGAAGATGGGCGGTGAGACCGCCACCCCCGGTAGCGGGTTCGGCGGTGGCGGCGGCGGGTTTGGCGGTGGCAGCCCCGGCGTCGGCCCATCTAGCATCGGCGGTACGGACGCGGGCGTCGGGCTGTACGGGTTGTCGCAGAACAGCACCAACCTGCGCGACTTCCGCAACGCGGCGCAAAGCAATCTGGGCAAGGCGCGTATGACCCTCGCCGATGCAGACGCCCCGAAGGACGCGAAGGAGCGGGCCGCGAGCATCGTCACCGAGACGGAGAAGGTGGACAAACTGGCGACGGCCGGTGAAATGCAACTGGGCAAGCGGATCCGCGACAAGGACTTCGTCGCCGGGTTCGGGTCGAACGGCGGGGAAGAGTTCCTCAGCTTCCTGAACATCAGCGAGGCGCTGCTGGTGAAGGCGGGCGAGGATTGGGACGTGTGGAACGGGAAGATGCAGGACGCCATCCCGAAGGCGCAAGACAAGGACGGCAGTTGGTCGGGCAAGCACTGCATCACCGGCAAGACGTTCTGCACGTCGGCCGCCCTGCTCGTGCTGCTCGCCGACCGCACCCCCTTCCCGGCCGACGTGCTGGCCGACGCCCGCGCGGTGAAGGCCGACGTGAAGGCTGAAGTGAAGGAGTCGAAGTGACGGCCGCCCGGCGGGCGGCACCCCTTCGGGCAGTTGTCGTCTCGACGGTCCGGCCGATCCGTGTATACTCTTCTTGTCACGCCCGACGGCCGGGGGTTCCCCGCCGGCGGGCCTTGTCATCCCCGTCCGTTCCCGGAGTTCACCATGCAGAAGACCAAGGAAGAGGCGATCGAAGTCGAAGGCCGCGTGATGACCGCCCTGCCGAACACCACCTTCCGCGTGCAACTGGACATCGGCGGGGAGGTGCTCGCGCACATCGGCGGGAAGATGCGGAAGCACTACATCAAGATCATCCCCGGCGACCGCGTGAAAGTGGAGATCTCTCCCTACGACCTGACCCGCGGGCGGATCACCTTCCGCGTCCGGGGCTGATGCCACGCCGTCGGGTGTCGGGGCCGTCGCACGCCGACGCCCCGACCCGGTTCCCGTCTCCGTTCGTCACGCCACCTTCTTCACCGCCCGCAGCGTGATCGGGTCCATGCCCCCGCCCTCGGTCAGTTGGGCGTAGAACGCCCACGTGTTCTTCTTCTGATTGCGGACGCCGAACGTCATCGCCGCCAGCTTCTTCGACTCGCCCCCCTTCCGCCGGTAGTGCGCCGGCTCGAACAGCTTGGCCCCGCCGCCCAGGTCGGCCAGTGCCTCGTCGTGCTGCGCCTGCTCCATGAGCGCCGTGTCCGTCCCCGACACCTGATACTGCTGCTCGTTCACGTGGCACACGCGGAGGGCCCCCTGCGCGGTGGCCGACCCGATGCCGAACGTGCAGCCGTCCATCTTGTCGGTGAACAGGGCGTTCCCCTCCTTCCAGACGGTGGTCGATTTGAGCGCGTCGTTCTGGTACGGGCACCAGTAGCCCTGGAACGCCCCGTCGCCGTACCCCGACCCGTCCACCACCGCGAACACCGGGATGTCTTTGCCCAGGAACGTCTTCCCCTCGTAGTCGGTGGTGCGGACCATGGCGAAGCTGACCAGCCCGCCGGCCGTCCGCCCCGGCCCGTTCGTGTACGCGGTGATGACCACGCAGTTGGTGACGAAGTGCAGGGGGTCGTTGAAGAACGCCTTGCGGACCCGCTTGGCGTGGGCGATCTGGTCTTTCGTCGGCACGTGGTGAACCTGCGAATGGGTGGGCGGACAGTACCCCTCCCTTACGCCGGAACGCGGGCGAATCTTTCTCCCCCACTCGCCTCACAGCCGGTCGAGCAGTGTGCGGCGCGGCCAGTCCTGACCTCTGCCCGAAGGGCGGTCTCCTCAAGCCCAGGCTTCCGACGTGGGAAAGGTCTTCGGTCGCGGAACCGGAGTATTGGTACTTGGCGGCGTATTGGGTCCCTCGAACACGGCTGATACGCCGGAGAGTGGAATAATGCTACCGCCGGCAATTGCCACGCAGAGGCGGACTTTTCACTTGATCGCCGGAACTCGGCGGCTACCATGGCGTAAATTTCCCCGGCCAATACGCCGGAGAATCACCTGTTCGGCCACCGAAGGGTACGGATGTGACGCCAGAACCGCCGGCCCCGAAGTTCCCCGGCGTCGTGTTGGCCGCCGGGATCGCCTGGATCGTCCTCGGCGGGATCATCCTGTACCAGGGCGTCGCCGGCCTCGTCCTCTTCGCCGACGACACGGCAAGCATTGGAGGGTTCGCCGGCGACCCTCCGCTGCAAGATCGGGTCCGTGGGTTCGGTGCGGGTCTGGTCCTCTTCGGCGGGGCGTTCATCCTGGCCGGCATCCTGTCGGTCCGCGGGGCGGCCACCGACACGCTCGGCAAGGGGATCGGCTCGATCCTGAGCGGCGTGCTCGTGGCGGTCATGGTCGGCGGGCCGAGCCTGGACATCCGGGGCGGCGGGATCGGTTTAGGCTTGGTGGTCGCAGGCCTCCTCGCCCTGGTCGGCCGGAGTGAGTACTTGGCTTGGCGGAGGTCGCAGACAGAGGGGCCAGGCCGCCCCAGGAACGTTAGGTGAGCCTCAGTGATTCTTGTTGCTGACGTTGCGTTGCGGGGGTTGGTTCGGCGCAGACCCTCTCCGGCGACCGTCCGAACCCCTGGTCCGGCAGCCCCCCCGCTCCCATTGCCAAAGACCGCCGGACCGCTCACACACCCACCGCGGCGTCCGCCAACGCCCCCTCGATCTTCCTCACCTCGTACCCCAGCTCCTTCGCCCGCCGCTTCAACTGCCGCACGGCGGAGGAAATCAGGGCGAGACCGAGAGTGAATCGGTCGGCGAACCGCGGGCGTCAACCCGCCGGGTTGTTCACCCAGGCGGCTCACCCGCCGGTTCACCAGCCACACCAGCGGACTCACGTCGCGCCGCTCGCCCCCGGATCGAAACTCGCCCCACGCCGGCGGGCGTGCCCTAAGCTTCGGACAGTTCGCCCCGATTCCCCCGGCGATCACACCACCTCCGAGCAAGACGTGCGGCGGGGGAGGAGTATGTCCGGGGGGGGCGGCGCGGGCGGACGACCCGCGCGCCCTCGGCGGAAGTGCGTCACTTTCCACGCGGCGGCGACCGATGACATACAATGCCCCACACGAACTGACTTCTCGTTCCACTTGGCCCGGGGTGCCGGCGGTGCCTGCCACGCACAAAATCCGGTTCGCCAGCCAGACTGATGTGGGCATCAAGCGGAGCCACAATCAGGACGCTTGCGCCACCCAGCCGGCCGCCGACGAGCGGCTGTTCGCCTCCATCGGCCACGTGTTCGTGGTGGCCGACGGCATGGGCGGGCACGCGGTCGGCGAGAAGGCGAGCGCCAAAGCCGTGCGGGATCTGCCGCTCATCTATCGCAAACACGTCGTCACCGAGGGGGCGGAAGCGGCCGTCCGCCGGGCGTTCGAGGAGACGAACGCCGGCATCTACGACATCGGCGCGAACAACCCGGAGTTCAAAGGGCTGGGCACCACCTGCGTGGCGCTGTTCCTCCGGCCGGAAGGGGCGTGGGTCGGGCACGTGGGCGACAGCCGCGTGTACCGCGTCCGCGGCGACAAGGCCGAGCAACTCACCTTCGACCACTCGTGGGTGTGGGAGATCGCCCGCCGCCAGGGGCTGGACCCGGACGAACTCGGCGACTTCAAACGCAACGTCATCATCCGCTCGCTCGGCCCGGAGGCTGACGTGGAGCCGGACGTGGAAGGGCCGTACCCGCTCGAACCGGGCGACTCGTTCCTGCTGTGCAGCGACGGCCTGACCAACCACGTGAAGCCGGACGAACTCGGCGCGGTGGTGGCCGTCATGCCGCCGGCCGAGGCGTGCGCCTTCCTCATCGAGTTGGCGAACCTGCGGGGCGGGTCGGACAACATCACGTGCCTGATCGTGCAGGTGCCCCGCGGCGACGGCAACACCTCGGACGAACTGGCCCCGGTCGCCAAGCCGGGAGCCGGCACGCGGCTGGTGCGGTGGTGGGCGAAGACGGTGTCGTGGCCGATCACCCTGCTGGTGCTCGGCGGGGCGCTCGTCGCCCTGTCGGTGTGGTCGAAGTTGGCCGAACTGCCCGAAGCCCTGTGGGTCGGGGCGTTCACCCTGGCCTCGCTGTGTACGCTCGTCGGGCTGGGCCTGCTGGTGTTGCAGTTCCGCAAGCGGGCGGGCGAGAAGGGCGGGGCGGCGGCGACCGACCGCGAGCTGCACGTGTACAAGACGCACGCCATCGACCTGAGCCAAACGCTGGTGCAGCGGTTCGCCGAGGAGGAGCTGGCGGCGAAGAAGGCGCTGGACGAGCGGCACCTGACGGTGGACGCGGCGGCGGTGCAGAAGTGGGCCGATCTGGCGGCGGCGAAGGCGAAGGCGGGCGAGTGGGGGCCGACCCTGCGGGCGCGATGCCAGGCGCTGCAACTGCTCGCCGCGGTGCTGAACAAGAACCAGAACAAGAACGAAGAGTTCAAGCCGAACTGGACGACACCACACCGCGCGCTGGGCGGGTGAAATGTCGGGTGGCCCGCTCTCGCCGAGAGCGGGTTCGGATCCGACTCTGGGAGAGAGTCGGCTTCACTACTCGGCACCGACCTCCCACACCCCGCGTCGAACTCCGTCAGCCACTTCCGCAACACGGCCGCCTTCGGGAACTCCTTCACTGCCCGAAACGCGCGACGGCATGGGCATTCCGCCCCGTGCGGTCAGTCCTTCCCTTTCGAGACGGTCATCGGGATGGTCAGGTCGAGCCGCACGAACCGGCAGGTGCCGCCGGCGTCGTCGCACACGTGGAATACCGCGAAGCCGGTCAGTGTCACCTCGCCGGTGGCGGTCTTGGGCACCTGCACTTCGAACTCGACGGTGCGGTCCTCGGCACTCACTGCCGCCTTCGGCCCCTCGGCCGCGATCAGCCGTTCGCTCACCGCCCACCCGTCCGGCGGGTCGAGCCACACCCGCAGCGGTTCGGCCTCGTTGTTCCAGTGCAGCTTGGCCTTCGCGTCGAGCGACAGTTTCAAGTGAACCCGCACCGACTGACCGGCCTTCACCGTCGCCGGCACCACCACCGCCGACGCCCGCACGCTCCCCTTCTCCGCCCGGTTCACCTTCCCGTCCGGGTCGGGGTTCTTCGCTTCGACCGCCGGCGCGAACGCCTTCAACGGCTTGGCGATCTCCGCGCCGCCCGGCCGCACGGCCAGTGACACCGGGGTGTCACCGCGGTCGCGGACCGCCTTCTCCGCCTCCGGCACCCAGTCGTAGAACGGGTACGGCTTGTCCAGCCGCGGGCCGTACTGCTGGATCCGCCGCCGCCAGATGTACTGGTTCGGGTCGAGCGCCAACGCCGCGTCCCACGCCGCCACCGCGTCGCCGAAGTCGTCCGCCGCGGCCGTTTTCGTCTCGCTCCGCCGGCGGAGTTGCACGCCGAGGCGGAACCACGCCCGCCCGTCCTTCGCGTCGAGTTTGGCGGCCGTGCGGTACGCTTCGATGCCGGCCGTCAGCTCGTCCTCACCGCCCCACAGGGCGAGTGCGTCGCCGTACTTCCGCCACGCCTCGGCCGCCTTCTCCCCGTCCTTCGGCTTCAGGCCGTCGAACTTCGGCGGGTGAAGCGGGGTGAGCGACGGCCCCGCCTCCTTCGCGTCGTCGGCGAATTTCTTGCTCAGGAATTCGGCCTCGAACGTCTTCGGGTCGGGGCGGGTGGACCTCACGATGCCGTGCTCGTCAATGGCGGTGACGACCGGCACGGCGGTCAGTTCGAGCACGTTGATCGGGTCGTGCAGGATGGGCCACTCGAACCCCTTCCACTGGGCGAACAGCCGGCACCGCTCCGGGTGCTGTTCCTCCGTCACGCCGAGGATCACCAGTTTCCCGTCCTTCGCCCACTGCTTGGTCGCGTCGTGCCAGACCGGCACGTGCTGGCGGCAGCCCGCTCACCACGAGGCGAATTGAATCAGCAGCACCTTCTTGCCGCGGAAGTCGGACAGCTTGCCGGCCTTGCCGGTGGCGATGTCGGGCAGGGTGAAGTCCGGGTGCCGTTCGCCCACTTTCGGCGGGGCGGCGGTGGCGGCGGTGGCCAGCCCGGTCAGCAGCAGGGGCACGAGAATCGGGCGCACGGGGCACACTCCGGTGAATGGTTTGGGTGGGTGCATAGTCTACACGAGAAGCCGGGCGGACGCCCGAACACCCCCGTGTGGAGGAAGTCGATGCGAACCCTGTTGTCGGTCGTGGCGGTCGGCGTGCTGATGGTGCCCGCCCTCGCCGCCGACCCGCCGGACGAGAAGACCGGGCTGAAGGTGGGCGAGAAGGCCCCCAAGTTCACCCTCAAGGATCAGGCCGGGAAGGAGCGGAAGCTGGAGGAGTTCCTGAAGGACGGCACCACCGTGGCGGTCGTGTTCTACCGCTCGGCGAGTTGGTGACCGTACTGCCAAAAGCAACTGGTTCAGTTGCAAAAGGACATGAAGAAGCTGGACGAGAAGGGCGTGGTGGTCGTCGCCATCAGCTACGACTCGACCGACGTGCTGGGCAAGTTCGCCGACAAGCAGAAGGTGACGTTCCCGCTCCTGTCCGACCCGGAGAGCAAGGTGGTGGACGGGTTCGAGTTGCGGAACAAGGAGATGAAGGGGAAGAAGTACGGGGACATCTCGCTCGAAGGGGTGCCGTACCCCGGCACCTTCCTGTTGGACAAAGACGGCGTCGTGCGGGGCAAACTGTTCCTGGACGGGTACAAGGACCGGCACACCACCGACGCCCTCCTTGAGGCGGTGGACAAGCTGAAGAAGAAGTGACGACCCGGTGACGGGGCACGCCCCCCCGGGTGGAGCGGGCGGGACCCGGTGGGGTGGGCCCCGGGGCCCACACCACCCCC